>NZ_AUTI01000264.1:0-29832 GCF_000497995.1 Pseudoalteromonas sp. TB25 | reverse complement strand
TATCTAGCGTCAATTAACTTGGCCGGTTCCGCGTCAATTATCTTGGCCGGTTGATACCGAATTTTATTTACTCTTATTGAGCGCTGTTTTGCGTCGGTAGCTGTCACCTTCACAATGAATAATCGTGGCATGATGAACCAAACGATCGATTGCCGCGACTGTCATCGTTGAATCTTCAAATAGTTCATCCCATTGCTCAAATGATTTGTTTGATGTGATGATCATGCTGTGTCGCTCATAGCGATGGGCTATCAATTCAAACAGCACGCTCGTTTCCTGTTCAGTTTTTCGAACGTAACCAACGTCATCAACGATTAATAAGCTGTATTTATCGAGCTTTACAAGTTCGTCTTGCAAGCGTAAATGTCGCTTTGCTTGCTGGAGTTGTTGAACAATCGCTGACGCGGCAACGAACTTAACTTTATGGCCCTGCTCGATAAGGCCATAACCGATGCTACTGGCGATATGCGTTTTACCAAGACCACTGGCGCCAAATAACAATATATTGCCACCGTGCTTCAACCAATCCGGCTGATTTATTAAATCAGCAACAAGGGGCTTACTAACCCCATCAACAAGGGTAAAGTCGAAGCTGCTAAGGTGTTTACCCATTGGCAATTTTGCATCTTTTAAAAGCCGCTGAAGGCGTTTGTCATCGCGTGTCGCAAGTTCAACATGGCACAGCTCAGACAAGTATTGCTGCGGGCTCCATTGTTCTTCCATCGCTTTTTTTCCCAGGGTATTCCACTGTTGAAGCATGGTGCTAAGCTTTAATTGTTTCAGCATTAAAGGTAACGAGGCCGTGAAGTTATCCATGTAGACCTCCCGGTATCATGCTGCTATAAGCGCTCAAGCTGTGTTGCTTTATTTTTATTGTGGGTATGTTTGATGCAATCACTAAAAATTGCGCTTCACATTCTCGGATGGCCGGTAATTGTCGCTGAGTAATTGACACTGCTACAAATCGTCCTAATTGACGTTCACACCCACTTTGTTTTGCTAAATGGAGCAGTTTTACCATGTAATAGCTCGCTTCATCCGCTAAAAGATGAGTATTAACGTATTCCCAAATAGCTTTGTAATTGTCGCTTGGGAGTAAGTCGTCACGTAGTTGTGAGTAGCGAAATGCCAATGGTTTTTTAACCAATGCGTCAATAACATGCAAGTAACTAATATTGCGTGCACGGCACCCTTTAGAAGCATAGACACGCGCTAACGTTTGAACTAAATCGCTGCCATAGCGCAGCTCTAAGCGGTTGTCATATAAACGAACAAGTAATCGGCTACCAATAAGGCGTGACGGGACGCTATAGGTAACACGTTTCAATGAAATAGTACTCGTACGTGACACCGTTAGATAATGCTCGGTGTAATTGACGCTCATCGTCCGTGGTAAAGCGTGTAATTGTCGCTGCTCTACTGCGTACTTATCACTTACACGGCGATTACGGCGAGCAACAATGTCTGCAACAAACGATTCATAGACTTCTCTTGTCTGAAAGTCATAACTACCACGGATTTTTAATGCTTGCTCCAGTTGCGATTTAAGATGCCCATGAGGGCTCTCAATAGCCCCATTTTCATGCGCAATACCGCGGTTATTACGGGTCGCTTTAAAGCCATAATGGATAACTAGCTCATTAAAGCGCTCTGTAAAATCATTATCATTAGTATGATTACGATAGGCGGCACTGAGACTGTCTGTACGCACTTCTTTAGGCACACCGCCGGCTGCTTTAAATGCGTTTTGCACACCATCAGAAAAAGCAGCAAAGCTTTCACCGCNCTGGCGGGCATACGATAATGAAACAACATATGCTTAAGGGGTTCACTAGCAATGGTAACGGGTGACTTCACATGTGTGAAATCACATATACCTAATAGGCCATACTCGTGTGTTTGCAGGAATACGACCTCTTTGCTTGAGCCATACAGTGCCCGCCATTTATGAATTCGACGCTCTAATGTACGCCGTGAGCTCGGGTTAAATTTGTCGGTGTGAAACTCGCAAAGATGATCAAAAATTCCCACTGGAGTTAACGTAGCATCACCTTGAAGTAGAGGGACAACAATACTGTCCCAGATAGATTCAAGTGGATCTATACGTGTTCGCCATTGGCGTTTATTAGACAATGGCTGCTCATCCAGTTTATCAATGCGCCTTGCTGAACGTTCAGAAATACCTGCTTTCGCAGCCGCGATAACTTGGCTATTACGCTTTCTATGTTTCATATAAATAGTGACCTGCTGATCAGTGATTCGTGTTCCCGGCACAGTGAACTCCTCCGTTCTGCTGTACCGAACCTTATCAGATCAACCGGCCAAGATAATTGTCGCTAGACCGGCCACCGTAATTGTCGCTTAATAGGCTTTTCTATATTCTTTAGTAAGCTCTATAAATAACGCAGATAAAAGCATTGTTTGGCTATCTTTCATCATGGCACTTTCTTACTCTTCTAGTATTTTTATTGATATGGATTCGATAACTTACTTCGATTTTTTCTTATTCGATAGTATTACTCTATTTGTTATTATTTTATCTGGTTTTTTTATAAAAATTAGCGGTGTATACATTTATTTATTATTTGGTTTAGGTATAAACACCTTACTATTTTTTGCAATGTATATAGATAATGATGTTATGCACCATTATGAATTTTGGTGGTTCTGGTGGGTGTACATAGTAGGTATAAATTTTACAGATTTGACCATGGTTTTAGTTTTCTTTATAGGTAAAGATATTTTAAAACTTGCTTGGTTAGAAGGAAAGCTAAATAAAGTGTTTAATAAAAGGGCCTATTAGTAATGGATTTCAGTGCTAACAGGCCTTATTTATTATTAACTGGCACCACAGCCCAATTTAGTTTTTAGCGCTTTGACAATTACAGGGTCTACAAACTCGCTTACATCACCATTGTGACGTGCTACTTCTTTAACAAGCGTTGATGAAATAAATGAATTTCGCTCTGCGGGTGTTAAAAATACACTTTCTAAATCAGGATTCAGGCGGCGGTTCATGTTAGCTAATTGAAATTCATAGTCAAAATCAGATACAGCCCTAATACCACGAATAAGCACATTAGCATTGTGATCGCGCGCAAGGTCAGCCAATAAGCCAGAAAAACCAATGACCTTAACATTATCTAAGTGACTTAAAATAGAGTTTGCAAGTTCAACACGTTCTTCAAGGTTAAAACAGGGTTTCTTACTTGGGTTGTTCGCAACCGCAACTAATACGGTATCAAACATTTTAGCTGCACGTTGAATAAGATCTGTATGACCATTGGTTAGTGGATCAAAGGTGCCAGGGTAAATTGCAATAACTTTCATAATGTTCACTATTTATGATTTTAGCGCTAGTTTAACAGTGTTTATGCCACAAAGCAGCCTAGCTAATAAAGCATATAAACACTTACTTTCTTTGAACAGGTCAGTCCAAGGTTTGAGTGTTTTAATGATTCATATTTGTTTATACTGTTTACCTCTTTTGAGTGTAATGTAGCCTATAGATAATTTGAGTATTAGCATATGAATACCAAGGATAAAATAATACACACCAGTATTTTGTTGTTTAACGAAAATGGTGAGCGTGCAATAACGACAAATCATATTGCATCAAACTTAGGGATGAGCCCGGGTAATCTTTATTATCATTTTAAAAATAAAGAAGACATTATCCGTCATATTTTTGCGCTGTATCGCGATCATTTAAATACTCACTTTAAACCTATTAATAAAGATGATGATGCATTTAATCATTTAACGGCTTATTTAGATTCGTTATTTGAATTGATGTGGCGTTACCATTTTTTTTACGACAATCTTGGCGATATACTCGCCAGAGACACTGAGCTAAAACAAGCTTACATTGATTTTCAGTTAGAGTTATTAGAGCAAGTTCGTAAAATTATTCTAGGTCTTCGCGATAGTGAAATGATTACTATTGATGAGCAAGATGTCATTGATTTAGCCCATACACTAAAGTTAACTGTTAGCTTTTGGACGCCTTATATTAAGGCTCGTAGGCCAAGCGGTACCCTTGCTGAGCAAGATATATATCACGGTATTTTAAAAGTACTTACATTATTTAGAGCGTACAGTACCGATAAAAGTATTAATAAAATGAACCTATTACGCGAAAAATACACCGAATTAGCGCAACAAGCCCCAACTGTTGTTTAGCCGTTGCCCTTTGGTTGTTTCCTAGACGCTGGATTTTTTGCTATAATCGCGCGCCAAATGCCTGGGAGCGCGAATTCCCGCAGTCTAAGAGTGAACTATGCTTAAATTTATCGTCAAACTACATCCTGAAATAGCCATCAAAAGCCGTTCGGTCCGTAAACGCTTTACTAAAGTGTTAGAAAATAACATTAAGATTGTATTGCGACGTCTTGACGAAAAAGTACAAGTAAGAAATAACTGGGATAATATTTCAGTTGTTACAAAGCTTGAAGATGCACAAGTTCGCCTTGATTTTATCGACAGCCTTAAACGCATACCTGGTATCGTTCAGTTTATTGAAGTAACTGAGACGCAATTTGAAACTCTCGATGATATCTATCAAAAAACAATAGCGTTAGTGGGTCATACAATTGTGGGTAAAACCTTTTGTGTGCGTGCTAAGCGTATAGGCCAGCACGACTTTACCTCGACTGATTTAGAGCGTTATGTTGGTGGTGGGCTAAATCAACATATTGAAGGCGCAAGCGTTAAACTTAGCCGTCCAGAAGTAACAATACGCTTAGAAGTAAAAGACGATAAAGCTTATATTGTTTCGCAAACGCATTTTGGTATGGCGGGCTTTCCACTACCAACGCAAGAAGACGTGCTTTCGCTTATGTCGGGTGGTTTTGACTCTGGCGTAGCAAGTTACCAAATGATTCGTAAAGGCGCACGTACGCACTTTTTATTCTTTAATCTAGGTGGCGCAGCGCACGAGATTGGTGTTAAGCAAGCGAGCTATTTTTTATGGAAAAAATACAGCTCAACACATAAAGTTAAATTTATAACAGTTGATTTTGAACCTGTTGTTGCTGAAATTCTAGAAAACGTTGAAAACAGCCAAATGGGTGTTGTACTTAAACGTATGATGATGCGAGCAGGAAGTGTAGTGGCTGAAAAGTTAAACATTCAGGCGCTTGTCACTGGTGAAAGTATTGGCCAAGTATCTAGTCAAACATTAGCGAACTTAAGCGTGATTGACCGCGTTACTGAAACGCTCATTTTACGCCCGCTAATTCAAAATGATAAACAAGAAATTATTAATCTTGCTCGCCAAATTGGTACAGCTGAAATGGCTGAAACGATGCCTGAATATTGTGGTGTTATTTCTAAAAAACCGACAGTTAAAGCCAAAATTGAAGTAATAGAAGCCGAAGAAGAAAAGTTCGATTTTGATGTGCTAGATACCGTAGTAAATAACGCGCGCATAATGGATGTACGCGATATTGACGTAGAAGCCAAGCAAGAGCTAAAAGAGGCTGAGTCGGTTGCTGATTTACCTGCAGGCTCTGTAGTAATTGATATTCGCTCACCAGAAGAAGAAGAAGCTGCACCGCTTGTAATCGATGGTGTTGAAGTGGTGCATTTGCCGTTCTTCCGTTTAGCTACTAAGTTTGGTGATTTACCAAAAGACACTGACTACTATTTATATTGTGACAGAGGCGTAATGAGCCAACTACAGGCACTTATGCTGCACGAACAGGGCTTCGAAACTGTAAAAGTTTATCGCCCGTAAAGTTAAAAGCTTATATAAGCGTGGTTTATACCACGCTTTTTTTTGCCTGAATTTTGACTAACAACTCATCGTTGTAAGGCGTTGGAATACTGTAAAGTTTACCTTGTTGGCTAATATAGCCACATATAGCTGATATTTCTGTTTCTCTATTGTGAGCTATATCTTGCTGCATTGATGAGTAATTATTTGCGGTTAACTCCATTATTTTATAAGCGGTATTGAGAGCTTTAATTAATGGGATATTAAGCCCTTGAGCCTTTGCAATATTGCATGCTTCAGTGAGTGCATTAAAAATTATTGTATTGTACTTAGGTGCACGTAATTCGCCATTTTTTACATTACTTAAAGCGCTTAATGGATTAATGGCAATATTGACGAGTAGCTTTTCAAAACGAAGCTGCTGAATGTTATTAGTAAACTTTAGGTTGGGTATTACTTTAAAAATATCAGCTATTGGCGCGCTATTTTGAAGTGCAAGCTCATTACAGCCACCAATAACGCTTTGTCCTTCACCTGTGTGTTGCACAATATATTGGTTTGATTTAAAGCCCGCTATGCTTGTCGTTAAAAAGTAGAGTGCTTGATGGGTGTTTAGCTGGTTATTTATCTCATCAACGTTGCCCATTCCATTATGCGAAAGTACAACAGAGCAATGTGTCGGTAAAAATGGCTTTATTTGAGAAAACGCATCAAGCACTTGAAAAGCTTTAACGGTAAATAAAATTACATCAAATTCAGTTGCTTTATCTAACTGATTTAATGAAATAAATTTTGCGTTAATTTTTTTTGATGCACCCTTAGCTCTGCTGTAAAAGCGGGTGTTTGTTGGGTTTTTACGAGTTAAAACACTGACATTATGCGATGCGCTCAAAAAGTGGCTCAGCAATAAGCCAATAGCGCCATCGCCAACGATTAAAATATTAGCCATGTGGGTTCTTTTTTCGAGGTGTAAAAATTACTCTAAGTAAAAAGTAGCTTGCAGCACCTGCAAAATCAGCAAAAAAATCACCAAGTGATGCTTGCCTATAAGGAAGTGCGTCTTGCATTATTTCTATCGAGGCGCCATAGCCTGCTAATAAGAGTATTTGAGCATATAAAGGAAGCTTAAAAGCCTTATCCATTATTATGGCTAATATAAAAAAAATCCCAAAATGGGCGACTTTATCAACATGAGGGAATAAATTTACAACGCCACCTTTTATTTCTTTAGCAAATAAAAAGGTGAAAGCCACTATGCTGATTAAAAAAACTGCTTGATAAACACGCCTTGTCACGACAAATCCTAAAATCGCTTAAAAAAGAGGCGCAAGTATATCAAACTAATTTAGTATCGCACCTGAACAAGATGCAGAAAAATGTAAAGATTTATAATTTTAGCGTTATAATTGCCACATAAAATTAAGATTAAATAGTTAGGAGTATACTAATGCCTTCATTTGATATTGTATCTGAAGTAGAAATGAACGAAGCTAAAAATGCGGTTGATAACGCAAACCGTGAACTAGAGACTCGCTTTGATTTTAGAGGCGTTGATGCATCTATTGAGCTAAACGATAAAACAATTAAGCTTAAAGCAGAAGCTGACTCTCAAGTTATGCAGTTGTTCGATATTTTAGCGGGAAAAATTTCAAAGCGCGGTATGGATGTAGCTAGTTTAGAACTTCAAGATATTAGCCGTGCAGGAAAAAATGTATTTCGTAACGTTGGGTTAAAGCAAGGTATCGAAAAAGACATGGCCAAAAAAGTGGTTAAAGCCATTAAAGATTCAAAAGTTAAAGTACAAGCCGCTATTCAAGGCGAAGAAGTGCGTGTGACAGGTAAAAAGCGTGACGATCTTCAAGAGGCAATGCAGGTAGTACGCAGTGCCGATTTAGGTCAGCCTTTTCAGTTTAAAAACTTTCGCGACTAATTTATAAACTGTTTTTAATAAAAATGCTTTAATTTGTCTATATTTGCAGACAGATTAAAGCTACTTAATTTTTTACAACTTTCCCATCTTATCCTCTCGTAGTTCTGCATGTATTAATCCACCTTTTGATATTTAAGCTATTATATTTAATTGAATATAATAAAAATTTCACTCTAGAAGGTATTAAAATGAGACCCCATCAATTATTTCTGTTATTTGTTTTGCTTATATTTACCAAGCCAAGCTTATCAAAGCCAGTTGATATTGATGTATTGGTCGAAGATGGCTACTTTCCGATTATTATTAACGCGCAAAAAAAGCAGGGCTTTGCTCCTGAGTTTATTAATATTTTAAACGACGCACAGGAGGAATTTAACTTTATACTTATTTCTTTACCTGTAAAAAGGCTTACTTTGTCTGTTGAAAAAAATAACTTCGACGTTTTATTTTTAATGGCAATGCAATGGCTGCCAAAAACAACGCAGAAAAACATTGAAAAAACTGAATTTTATACCATCACCAAAAACGAGCTTTATACACTCAAAGAGAATGCATCAGAACAAACTTATTTTGACAATCTGGACAAATTAACCAAAGTTGGGGTTTTAGGGTACTCGTATCAATTTGCAGGATTTAATACAAATGCCGAATACTTGAGAGAAGAGCACCAGGTAAGCCTTACAATCGATGAATTCAATGTAGTTAAAATGCTGCTATTAAGGCGCGCTGAAGTCGGGGTTTTAAACAGTATTGCTTATCAGTATTTTAAAAAGCAGAATATCTTAAATATGGATTTACTATTTAAGAGTGACGTACCAGATGCAGTGTATGAAACACATTTTTTGATTAACTCACAATCAAATAAAATATCTAGTCGCAAAATGGATGAAATATTAAATTTACCTACTACACAAATGCAACTTCAGAAGCTACTTGATAAGTACGGTATTCCTTCAAGCTATAATAATACAGCACTGAACTGAAATAGCTTTTAGCTATATAGACGTCCATTGACATTTGTAAACAAAATGCTCACAATGACGGCATATTTTCAAGGTGCTTGCTAGCCACTTCATGTAATGATTTTTTTAGCAGGATAATCGGGAAGTTGGTGCGTTTTCATGATGACTACAAGCCCAACACTGCCCCCGCAACGGTAGAGTATTGCATGTTTTTATGTGCTTACTGAGTCCGGAGACCGGCCTTGATGCAATCTTACTTACTTAAATCTTTGCGGTGGGCAAAGGTAGGGGATCTCATGTTAAACAAAACAACTCTAGGCGTTGCAATTTCTGCTGCGCTTTCATTTTCTGTGTCTGGTGCAGAGCAATCAATTGAAAAAATAACCGTTACAGCTAATAAGTTTGAGCAATCAATTAACGACGTTTTAGTGAGTGTAAATGTTATTGAACGTGCTGAAATAGAAGCTAGTAACGTACGCGATTTACCTACACTTTTAAGCACGCGAGTGGGTTTTCAAGTTAATCCAAACGGTGGTTTTGGTCAAAATACAGGTGTGTCACTTCGTGGTACAGGCTCTGGCGATACGTTGATTTTAATTGACGGTGTACGTACAGGCTCAGCAACACTTGGTCAAAAAGCACTAAATAATGTCCCTTTAAATAGTATTGAACGCATAGAAATTATTAAAGGCTCTCGCGCGGCTGTTTATGGCTCTGATGCACTCGCTGGTGTTATTAATATTATTACGCGTGAGTCAGATAACTTATCCCTAAGCGCTACATTTGGTTCTGACTCTTATCAAAATTATCAAGTTGCAGGTTCTGTAAAATCAGATGATATAACAACAGCATTTAACGCAGGCTTTGAAAAAACAGATAACTTTGATGTACTGCAAGGCGTAGCACCTGATGAAGATGGCTATGAAAATAAAAACCTTGGGTTTAAAGTAAACTACACCGATGCACATTACGGCGACTTTAAGTTATTAGGCCAATACAGTGAAGGTTATGCAGATTACGACAGTAGCTTTAGCCCAGCAGATAGTACGATTGAACGAGATGACTTTAAAAACTACCAACTTTCTGCAGGTTGGAGCAAAAACTACACTAACCAAACGCATAGTATTGATTTAGCGCTTTCAACAGATGATTCAGACAATACATATGTCGATTTTTCAGTTGGGCCAACAACAAGTACCTTTATAACTAAACGCGCACAAATTGATTATAACGGCCAGTACCTGTTATCTAATGAACTTAACATTAGTGGTGGTATTAATTGGTACAACGATGATGTGTCGCATAGTTCGCAACCATTTGTTGAAGACAGCCGCGATGTACTTGCTGTGTTTGTAGGTGCTTACTATGATGCAGATAAAGTACTGGCTAATTTAACTGTTCGCCAAGATGATGATGAGCAATTTGGCGACGAAACAACGTATACAGCCGCTGCAGGTTATCATTTATCTGAAGATGCAACATTTCGTATAAGCCAAAGTACTGGCTTTAAAGCTCCTACATTTAACGATTTATATTATCCACTTTATGGTAACCCTGATTTACAACCTGAAAAATCAGTAAACCGTGAGTTAGGTTTGAGTGTAGATTTTGATATCGCGCAAGTTGATATTGCAATATTTAGAAACGATATAGAAGATAAGATTGATTACGATGCAAACTTTGCATTGGCTAATATCGATGAAGCACGTTACGAAGGGGTTGAATTTAGCTTATCTCAGCAGTTTTTTGGTTTTGATAGCAACCTTAACTTTGCTTATTTAAGCGCTGAAGACGAAGAAACGGGCGCAGAGTTGCGTAATGTTGCTAAACGTACTTTTAACTGGGAACTTGCAAAACAGTTTGGTGCTTTTGATGTAAGCTTAGACATGCAATACCGTAGCGACCGACAAGGTGCTGTGACGCGCTTAGGCTCTTATACACTCTGGAACCTAGCGGGTAATTATCAAGTAAATGAACATATAGAAGTTTCACTTCGTGTAGAAAACTTATTTGATAAAGAATATAACGCTGTTGATTCAAACACTGATTTTACAACGGGTGAAGTGTATTACTACAACACGCCAGAGCGTCGCTTTTTTGCAGGCGCAAGCTACCAGTTTTAACGGTATTTATTAATATTAAAAAGCCCGACTTATGTCGGGCTTTTTAATGTGTAGCTAAGTTTAACTACTAAAATTAGCTAGTCAGCTAAGAACTCTTTAAATACGGTTTCAAACTTGTGTAACTTAGGTGCTATTAAAATACTACAGTAACCCTGCTGTGGGTTTTCGTTATAGTAATCTTGATGATAATGCTCTGCTGGATAATACGTAGTGGCAGGGCTGACTTCTGTCACAATTGGCTCAGCGACATGGCTTTGCAGTTGAGCTATCATTTCGTTGGTTTGCTTAAGTTGAGCTTCATCGTGATAGTAAACCACACTTCTATATTGTGTGCCTATATCGTTACCTTGGCGATTCAATTGTGTTGCATCATGCAGTGTGAAAAACATTGCTAAGAGTGTTTCAAAGCTAACTACAGTCGCGTCAAATTCAATTTTAACAACCTCAGCGTGACCGGTTGTGCCTGAGCATACAGAATCATATGTTGGGTTATTTGTTTCACCGCCGGTGTAGCCAGAGCTTACGGTTAGTACGCCATTTACACGTCTAAATGCAGCATCTATACACCAAAAACAGCCGCCACCAAATGTTGCTACTTGCGTTGTTGAGCTCATAAGTATTCCTAAAATGTATATGGGGTTTAAAGGCGAGCATAAATTGTATGCGCCGCAACAACAAGGTTACGGCGCAATTAAGAGGCTAGATCTCTTCGAAAGGTTTTTCAGCGGCTTGTTTGTCTAATTTTTGCTGTAAAAATTCAGGTGATTGAGTGTTACGTGCAAGTGCATAATATGCAGCAGGTACAACAAAAAGAGTTAGTAGGGTCGATACAATAACCCCAGTAAACACGACTACACCTATCACCATACGGCTTTCAGCGCCCGGACCTGAAGCAAGTACTAAAGGTACCGAACTCATAACCGTAGTCAGCGAGGTCATAATAATAGGGCGCAAACGCTGAGTTGCTGCTTGCAAAATAGCTTCACTAAATTCAACGCCTTTATCGCGTAGTTGGTTAGTAAATTCTACAATCAAAATACCGTTTTTAGCACTTAGCCCTATGAGCATGACAATACCTATTTGGCTGTAAATATTTAAGGTAAGTCCTGTAGCCCAAAGTCCGAACATAGCGCCCATTAAACCAAGTGGTACGGTAAGCATGATGACGAACGGATGCATAAAGCTTTCAAACTGTGCTGCCAGTACTAAAAAGGTAACAGTGAGTGCAAGTATAAATACGTAGGTCATCGCTGATGCGCCTTCGTAATAAAGCTGCGACTCGCCTTTGTAATCTACGGCGCCATCTATATCGTTTTCTTGCGCGGCTACTTCGTTTAAAAAGTTAAGCGCTTGCTCAAGCGTATAACCGTCGGCTAAGTTGGCGCTTAATGTAATTGCGCGCATACGGTTGTATCGGTTTAAGCGCGATGCGGTTGCTTCTTCTTTTAAGCTGATAAGGCTATCAAGTGGGACTAGTTCACCGCTTCGTGATTTAAGATATATATTTGAAATGTCAGTAGGGTTAGTAAAGTCTTCTTTAGTCCCTTTTAAAATTACATCGTATTCTTCACCACGGTCAATAAAGGTTGTAACACGGCGCTGGCCAAGCATTGTTTCAAGTGTACGGCCTACATCAGATACAGAAACGCCTAAATCAGCGGCCTTGTTTTTATCTATGCTGACTAAAAACTGCGGGAAGGTTTCTTTATAATCATGATCGATTCTTACTAAACCTGGGTTTTGTTCAGCACGCTTAATTATACGGTCACGCCAATCGGCAAGTTGTGCATAATCATTACCTTGTAATACAAACTCAATAGGGCGAGATGAACCACCACCGCCAATACCACGGCGCATAATGGCAAATGCACGAACATCGGTAACTTCTTGCATTTTACCGCTTATTTCGTCCATTACTTCCCATGTTGAGCGTTTGCGTTTATCCCAATCGGCCATACCAACAATAGCAACACCGCCGCTGCCACCCCAGCCAGGTACTCGAACAAGTACGCGACTTAGCTCACCTGCTTGCGAGTAAGGCATTAAGCGTTCTTCAATTTTAGCCATATTAGCGGCATTATTTTCATAACTTGCGCCCTCAGGGCCGCTCATCATAATAAAGAACGTGCCACGGTCTTCTTTTGGCGTTAGCTCAGAGGGGACTTGTAAAAACAACGAGTAACTAACAAAGCCCGCTAATAATAGGCTCACCATTAAACCCCATTTACGGGTTATGTTGGTGGAGAGTGAATTACGGTAACTTACTTCAATTTTAGTAAACTGGCGGTCCATCCATTGGCTAAATTTATTTGGTTTGTCTGATACTTTAAGTACTTTAGAACACAAGGCTGGTGCGAGAGTCAGCGCTGTAACACTTGAGAAAAATACGGCAGCACTTACCGCCATTGCAAACTCAGTAAATAATGCCCCTATACGGCCATCCATAAACACCAATGGCACAAACACCGATATTAGTACAAGCGTGGTTGCGACAATGGCAAAACCAACTTCACGCGCACCTCTATATGCAGCTAGTAATGGCGGCTCACCCAGTTCAATACGACGGTGAATGTTTTCAAGCATTACAATGGCATCATCTACTACTAAACCAATAGCCAGTACTAAGGCAAGTAAAGTTAGTAAGTTGATTGAGTAGCCCATTGCTAATAAAAACATAAAGCTACCAACAAGTGCGACCGGTACGGTAACCGCAGGAATAAGCGTTGCTCGTATATTGCCTAAAAACAAAAATATAACGAGTACGACTAAACCCATAGAGATGGCAAGTGTGCTGTAAACTTCACTAATTGATTCTTTAATAAATACAGACGAATCGTAGCTGTCTTGAATTGTGGTGCCTTCAGGTAGGTTACGTTTGATTTTTTCAAGTTCACTGCGTGCGTTATCTACTACGGTAAGCGTGTTTGCTTTAGCTTGTTTTACAATTCCTAGGCCAATCATGTTGCGCCCGTTACCACGAAATAAGCTTTCGTCATCGGCAGCTTCTAATTTTACGTCGGCAACTTCACCTAAACGCACTAAATAACCTTCTTCACCACGTTTAATAACAAGGTTTTTAAAATCGCGCTGATCTTTATAACTACGTGCGGTACGCACGGTAAAGTCGCGATCTATTGATTCTATTTCGCCGGCAGGTAATTCAACGTTTTCTGTACGCAGTGTATTTTCAATATCGCTCGAGGTAATGCCACGTGCAGCCATTGCTTGGCGGTTTAGCCAAATTTTCATGGCGTATTGGCGCTCACCACCAATACGCACGTTAGATACACCATCTACAACGGCTAAACGGTCAACGATAAAGCGCTGTGCGTAATCAGAGAGCTGTAACGAGTCCATTGTTTCGCTGTTTAATACAAACCATGCGATTGGGCTTTCATCACTATTTGACTTAGACACTTCTGGTGGGCGTACCTGATCGGGTAAACTATCAAGTGCACGTGCTACACGTTCGCGTACATCGTTAGATGCGGCATCTATATCGCGGTTAATATCAAACTCAATGGTAATGTTTGAACGCCCATTACGGCTCGAAGAGTTAATACTTTTAATACCTTCAATACCGGAAATTCGATTTTCTATTATTTGCGTTATTTTGGTTTCTATAATTTCGGCAGAAGCACCTGTGTATTCAGTGCTGATATTTACTATTGGCGTTTCAATATCAGGGTACTCACGAAGTGGCAGCATAGTAAATGCAACCAGACCAAAAGTAAGAAGCAGTAAATTAATTACTATGGCAAAAACGGGGCGTTTAACGCTAGTATCAGTAATTTTCACGTATTACCCCTTTACGCTTACTTTACTACCAGAGCGAATTTTTATTAGCCCTTCAGTAACAATTTGCTCGCCATCATTTAAACCTTCATCGATAGCAACCCAGNNNCTACTCCGTCTTGAATTTGAAAAACAAAGTGTTTGTCTTGTAAAGGGATAACCGCTTTTTCTGGCACCATTAAAGCTTGGTTACTGCTTAGCTCAAGTGCTGTATTTAGTAACATACCAGGGCGAAGTAATCCTGATTTATTAGCAAAACTTGCAGTTACTTCAACACTGCGTGTTACCGAATCAATACGCGAGCTAATATGCGTTACCTTGCCGTTAAATGTCTGCCCTGGGTAGGCATCGTTTTGGGTAAGTACTTTCATACCTATGTTTAATTGTGCTAAATATTTTTCAGGTACTTTGAAGTCAACTTTAATAATACTAATATCATCAAGTGTGGTGATTATTGTTGTGTTGCTTACGTAGGCGCCAACTGATATTTCACGCTTACCTAACAGGCCTGAAAATGGCGCGGTAATAGTCATTTCATTTAACTTTGTTTTAGCGCTTTCTAGTTGAGCTTCAGTGGCATCAACACGAGATAATTGTTCTTCAAGTAATGACTTTGCCGTTGATTGCGAGCGTGAAAGTTCGGTAAGGCGATCTAACTGGCGTTTTTCCTCACGTAAGTTAATACCGAGTTCTTTAACTGCAAGTTGCTCTTGTTGGCTTTGTAACTGTACTAATTTTTGTCCTTTACTGACTAAGTCGCCATCTTTAAAATATATATCTGTGACATAATCGTTTTGCGCACTTTTTATATAAATAGCTTGGTTTGCACGTGCACTACCGATGGCCTCTATCATCACTGCGTTTTCCTCAGAGGTAACAGTATGAGCCGTTACTTGGGTAGACACTTGTGATGAATCGGCTTNTTCGCCGTGGCTAGCGGGTAAATATAAATAAACGCTAAATATTAGAAGTAACGTAATAATAAATGGAAAAAGTGCTTTACCTGATTGTCTTGAGTACATTGATTTCATACCTGAAAATGAATTGTAAGTATTGTACGAAATAAGACCGTGAAAAGACGGTTATGTATCTCATAAATTTGTGCGTTAAGCGTAAAAGTAAATAAGATTTATTCATTGTTCCTATTTTGTTGAGGAAAAAGCGGTAATGTATGAAATTTGAAACTAGCTGTAACTTATGTATAACAACAAGAAAGGTCATAATTTGGGGCATTATTATGTTTGTTTTTTATATGGTGTTTTACCAATATGGATAAATCTGACAATGTCATTAAGTTTCGGGCACAGGGCGCGCGAAACGCAATTGAGGCGATTGTTGTAGGTGCTATAGGCTTAGTCTTTATTATGTTATTTAATTTACTGAGGCCGGGTGAGATTAGCATACTTGAAATATTTTTAGTGAGCTTGTGCCTTGTGGCTATTTTTATTGGATTTTTAAAATCTCAAGAACCATACCATAGCCTTATATTAAGCGAATCTGAGCTCGTTTATTGCCACAAGTACGGAGCTTGGTGTATGCCTCATAGTAACTTTCATCACAGTGGAATACCCAAAGTAGAAGATGGCTTTGACTATTTAGAATTAAATGCGGTTGGCGTTAAGGTAAATGATATAGACGACTTTTTATCAAGCATAGCGCCTAGAATTGCAGGGAAATTATTAATAGAGCAGCGTAATTTATTTATGCAAGTTGTTCAAAAACATTGCAAAAATGGCAATTGCCCATCAGAATGGTTAATAGAAGATACACATTACACATCCCATAAAGGGATAAGCTATACTGGGCTTATAGCCATGTTTGCTAATAGAACTAAGCACCTTCAGCAGCTAACAGGTTACGATTTATTATTGCCTGCCAGCGTGTTAGATAGAGATATTTGGGCATTTAGTGCTAACTTAAATAAGTGGAAGCGCGAGCCTAGTCAGTTTATAGCGTCGCAGCTTAGTAATTAAGCTACGACTGTAGGAAAGAAAAATGAGTCAAGAGAGAGCCTTTTTAAAAAGTGGTCGAAACACCATAATACATAAAGATAAAAAGCATGATTTAGTGATTGTAAACTCTGAAATTCATCCTCGAATTAAAGTAACGCAACATGGTCTGGAGCCATTTAAAGAAGAATTACCTAAAAACCGCCGTGATGCAAAAGAGCGTTATTTAGAAATGGTTTATGTAAGTAGCGCTGATGTATTTGGCGAAGAAAAGCAGTTGCTGTTTATTCAAGCTCTAGACGGGCGTGAATACAAAATAGATTACAGTAAAATCGGTACGAAGTTGTTTGTACGTATTCATCAAGACACATATATGTAGTACTGTAATGGCATCTTTATTGCTAGTGATTACACTATAGTAATTATTTGACATAATAAGGTGCTGCGTATGAAAGCGTTTGCTTTAATCCCCCTCATTTCGTGTGGTTTACTGAGTGCGTGTGGAGGCGGTGGCGGTGATAGCGATAATACAGTTGTTGAAACGTCTGTTAATGCTGGAGCCGATTTACAAATTATCGAAAAATCTGAATTTACCATCACAGCACAAGGTTCCCCCGCTGATGGTACGTTTTCATGGCAACAAGTTAGTGGCCCAAGCATAGAAGGTTTCCCCCTTGAAGGCGCTGAGCAAACACTTACTGCACCTGACGTAAAAACTGATAGTGAAATAATATTAAGAGTGAGCTATCAAAGTACAAGTAGTAGCGCTGTTAGTGACGACATTTCTATTTCAGTGAGCTCTAATAACCAACTACCTCTTGCTGTTGTTACACAAACATCTCCTGAAACACTTCCCTCTGTATACAAAGATACAGTGACTTTGAGTGCCCTAGAGTCGAGCGATCCTGATGATAATGGCCAAATTGATAGTTATTTGTGGCAATTGCTATCGGGTCCTGATTTAGATATTGAGAGTTTTAATGAATCAACTCTTAGCTTTTCTCATCCATTACTTGAAAGCAACGTGAATTTATCTTGGCAGCTAACTGTCACTGATGATGAGGGTGGCGAGGCGAGCACTCAATATTCAATGACACTCAACAAAACAAATGAGTTAGTAGATGCAAATGCAGGCGCAGATCAAAATGTCGAAGAGTTTGAACAAGTAACGCTTGATGCAACAAATAGCGAAACAGTTACCGATACCTATAAGTGTAAATGGCAACAACTTACCGGTAATAGCGAAGCATTAAGCAATAGCGACCAATGTACAACGACATTTTTTGCCTCAGATGTTGATACTGAGTCTACATTGAGCTTTGAAGTCACGGTAACCGACTCAAAAGGACGCACCGATACAGACTCTTTATTTGTTGATGTATCACCCAAAGCACTTGGACTCATCAACGATAGTGGTGTTGGTGAGTGTTATAACAATACTCAACGTATTAATTGTGAGAGTGATGACTTTCCAGCGCAAGATGCAGAGCTTGGACGCGATAGCTATGCAAACCGCTTAGATAAAGTTGGCAAAGGTAATTTAGCGTTTGATTACACTAAACTTAATGAGTTTGCTGATGAAGTTGGTGATGATAGTAGTGACTTTACCTGTATACGCGATAATGTTACTGGGCTTGTATGGGAGGTGAAAAGTGTGGCATCTGGCACGGTACCAAATACTTCGTTACGTGATGGTCAAAATCATTACTTTTGGGATGTAGGGAATACGACTTTTACCGATACCAGTACAGCCAATTCAACGTGTCCGGACAATACAAGTTGTGGAGTACAAAGTTATATAAACGAAGTTAATGATTTAGATTTTTGTGGTGGTACAAACTGGCGATTACCTACTTATACAGAGCTTTTGGGCTTAATTGATTACGGTAAACAAGGGCAAAGTATATTAATTGATGAGGCATTTTTTCCTAATATGCCAAGTGAAAGTGCATTAAGCCATTTACGTTACTGGACCTCACAAACAGCAGCTGATGGTACCAGTTTATCTCAAGCGTATATCATTGATATGAGTGATGGTAACGACCTTGCTTATCCAAAAGAAAATACTGCTTATGTACGTTTAGTTAGAAGTCGTTAGGAGAAAATAATGAAATTTAAATTACTCTATGCACTAGCAACTATAAGTTTGAGCTTTAATATTGCAGCGGCGCAAACGTGCTACGACGGTGCAGATACCACAACACCGACAGATAGATTTACCATAAATGCAGATGGCACAGTGTCTGATAGTGAAACAGGCCTTATGTGGCAACGCTGTAGTTATGGGCAAACTTATAATACAGAGACACAACTTTGTGAAGGTTCAACACCTTCTCTTACTTGGCAAGAGGCACTACGCGGTGCTAAAAATGATACAACCGCAGATTACGATGATTGGCAAATGCCTAACATTAAAGAATTGGCGAGTATTTTAGAGCACAGTTGCACAGAGCCGAGTATTAATGAAGACGTATTTTTGGGCACTAAGCTTCAAAACTATTGGTCAAATACATCGGGTGTAAGCACAATGAGCTCAGCGTGGGTTTATCAATTTGATAGTGGGTTGAATAGCTTACATGCTAAAACCAGTAATGTGTATTTACGATTAGTGCGCTACGAAGAGTAAAATGCATACTAAGATTAGACAGACAAAAGTGCAGCCTTAAAACAGCTGCACTTTTTTGTTTTACATAAATTTACGTTATTTCAATAATAAAGCGCTTACAACGTTGTCACTCAGCGCATTTTTTTGCCATTATAGGCCGTGATTTAATTACGAAGGAACATCACGGTGTATTTAAGCTATTTTGGCCTGAACGAAAAACCTTTTTCGATTTCGCCCAACCCTCATTACTTATTTTTAAGTGAACGACATAAAGAAGCCTTAGCACACCTTACCTATGGATTAGGTGAAGACGGTGGTTTTGTATTATTAACAGGTGAAGTAGGTACAGGTAAAACTACAATTACCCGCAGTATGTTGGAGCAGCTTCCTGAAAACACTCAAGTAGCGATGATCCATAACCCAGCGCTTTCAGAGCTGGAGTTATTAGCCAGTATTTGTGATGAGCTCAATATTAGTTACGATGTTCATAATGCGACGCTTAAAAGTCTTACCGATATTATAAAAAAGCATTTAGAGACTAATAATAAATCGGGCGGGCACACTATACTTATTATTGACGAAGCACAATTACTTGCCCCTAACGTGCTTGAGCAATTACGTTTGCTGACAAATATAGAAACCGATCATAAAAAATTATTACAAATAGTATTGGTTGGTCAACCAGAGCTGCAAGAACTTTTGAAGCGCAACGAATTAAGGCAACTTGCCCAGAGGATAACGGCTCGTTACCATTTATTACCACTTACGCAAGGCCAAACAGTCGCTTACATAAAGCATCGGTTACATATTGCAGGGTGTGATAAAGGAATCTTTTCGATGGATGCCATGCAAGCTGTTCATCAATTAACTGGCGGTGTGCCACGATTAATGAACTTGGTCTGTGAGCGTGCTTTAGTTGGGACTTTTGCAAAGCAGCAGTTGATAGTTGATAGCGATATAATAAAAAAATCAGCCCATGAGTCATTACCCATGGATTTTGTCGCACCGGTTAACGAAGCTAACAAAGCAACGTCATTTGTACCCTATAGCCTTGCATTCGCTGCTTTATTTGCCGTAGGCATTGGGCTTTCATTTATTTTATAGTTAGGTAAGTTATGTCTTATTTATTAGATGCGCTAAAGCAGTCGCAGCAATCAGATATGAGTGCTGAACAGTACGACTTACAATCTGAGCAGTTAAAGCAACAGCAAGCACTTAAGCGTTATAGACGATTAGCATTAGTATTTGGTACAAGCTTAGCTGCTTTTATTGCGGTAGCGGGTGGCTTTACCGCCGGAAAGTGGTTTCAAAGTACGACTTTATTAAACGCAGCGGAACCCGCTGTAATTAAGGTGGTGGAAAGCGAAAAATCATCGCCTAACAAAGACGTTAAAGAGGAAGATGCTGAAGCTGAAAAACAGCAAGTAGCTAAGTTGGAGCCTGCTAAAGTAGCTCCAACAAATACTGCAACGATTGAAGGGCAACTTGTGCATGTGCAAACCCCCAATGGTGTACAGCAAATGTTATTAACCCCAAATGGTCAGTATATTCCTATGCCGTCGAGCCAGGTCACGAGCGCAGCAGGTTATAATCAGCAAAACATGCAACAAGTAATGCCTGTTCAAAATTATAATCAGCCAGCGTTTAACCCACAAAGTAATTACAATCCAAACAATCCAAATAATGCACAAAACACTGCGGTATTTGGGCAAAATCAAAATACCGCATCGGCTCAACTTGATATGAGTAAATATAAAGTATTGGGTAAGCCAATTAATGGCAGCACCCAATCTCAACAGACGAGTGACCCTGAGCTTGATGCTGTGCCTACAACTCTTAAAAATGCATTTGCGCAAGCTATACAAGATGTCGAAAAAAACCAAGATTATGAAGTTACTCAAGCGTCAAAAACGTCATCACGTGTTGAGCCTGTTGAGTTATTACCTGATGGTTTGCAATCAATGTTACCTAGTATTAAATATCAAGCGCATATATATTCATCGAGTGCTGATAAACGTTGGATCAAGCTAAATGGCCGAGAATTACACGAAGGAGAAAGCATAGGAGCTCTAACAGTCACAGAAATTACACCTGAGCAAAGTGTGCTAGATTTTGATGGTTATGAGTTTAGCTTAAAAGCTTTGCAAGACTGGCCGCAGTAAGCGCTTAGTTATCATGTTGAGAGCTCGGTAGAATATTGAGCTCTCAATAGTGCTTAGGATAATATTGAATTTTTATAAAAGCGTTCTAAATCAATGTTATATTCTTTAGGTTTAATCGCTGACTCAAGAGTGTCTACAGTTTTTTTATTAGATAAATCAATATCTTTTACTTCGGTGTAGCGGCTATGCTTAGCGCTGTAAAATGTTTTAACGACAGGTTTTAGTGGTGCCCCCGGATTACTCTCGGTGACCAAACCCACTCTTTGACTCGATAACCTTACAAGCGTTCCTACCGGATGGATGCCAATACATTGAATAAATTTATTAAGCAGCACAGGATCAAAGCTATCAGGGCACCCGTCTTTTAATATTTTGAACGCCTTTATTGGCTCCATGCCTGCTTTATAAACACGTTCTGCGGTAAGTGCATCATAAACATCTACAATTGACGCCATACGCACATACTGACTTATCTCGTCACCTTTTTTACCAAACGGGTAGCCTTTACCATCGAGTCTTTCGTGGTGCATACCTGCAATATCTACCGCGATCCCTGTTAACCCAGAGTCTTCTAATATCTCTTTACTGAAAAGCGAATGCATTTTCATTATTTTAAATTCGTCGTCTGTAAAGCGCCCAGGTTTGTTTAGCACTTCATCAGGGATTTTTATTTTACCAATGTCGTGTAATAGTGCGCCGGTTGTCAGCTCAACAATAGTGTCTTTCTCTATATTTAAGTGTTTTGCAAAAATACCCATTAATATTGATACATTAATTGAGTGCTCAAGTAGGTAGGCATCTTTTTGGCGCATTTGCGTAAGGCAGGCTAGGGCATCTTGATTTCTAAAAACAGAATCCATAAAGCCACTTGCCAGTTCTCTAAACGGTGCTATATCTATATCACGGCCAGCTTTTATATCTTTAAATGCTTTTATTTGCAGTGTTTTTGCTTCGTCATAAAGCTTTTTTGCTTTTCCCATTTCTTGCTCAGCGCTGTTTATTTTTTGCCAAGGATCACGCTTTATTTTTGTTGTAGGTGTAGCGATAGGATCTTTTTCAGGGACTGAATCAATGAGGGTTTTATCTGGGTCAATTTCTACTTCTAAAATACCTGCTTTTATCAGGTTATTAATACCAGCTTGAGTTTTAACCCAGCCTTGGTTTTTAATTTTAATACTGCCAGTTTGTTTGGTAACGCTTTGCACAAACATACCTGGGACTAACTTAGTAATAGGAATGGTTTTCAATTTTACGGCTTCAGTTGTTAATCTACTTTTAAACTAACAAACTTATACGTAACGACCAAATAAAAAAGGCACTTTACAGTGCCTTATTTTATTTTTTAGTAAAAAAGCATTAGCTTAATTATTCATCATCTTCAACAAGCGTCATTAGCGAGGTATTACCGCCTGATGCTGTTGTATCAATACTAATTGTTTTTTCAGTAATTAAGCGCTTGATTAATGTATCGTAATACTCAGAGCTAATTACCGGTAAAATTGCGCCTTTACGCTGTGCAAGCTGTTGGCTAAAGTAGCCTAAACGAGACGAGCGAGCAGCAACTACCGCACCAGCTAAATGAGGGTGAGCCAAGATAGCTTGTAACTGATTAGGTTTAGCTACTTGGAAAACACCTTCAGCAACACCTGTAGAGATAAATTTATCTTTAAAGGCAACAGCTTCATCGTAAAACAGCTCAGACGCTACAGTAATTACCGTATTACCTGCGGCAATAGCGGTAATGATAGACAATGCCCAGAAGTTAAATGATGTGCTCTTATCTGCATAACACACTACACAACCACGCGCTTCTAGATGAAGTGTATTAGACTCACCCGTTGGCCCTGGCAGGGTAGTAAATTTACGCATGTGCTTTTCAAGGCGGTTAAGCTGTGCACGAGCTTCTGATAATGTTAATGCTAAATCGTCTGCTAAATCGTCGATAATTTCTACCGTCGCGATTTTAGCAAGCAACTGACGCACAGCCGAAACACGGTCGTTTAGTGGTGTTGCACGCCAGATTTTTTCATCGCGCATTGAGTTAGCCATTAGCTTTTTAACTTGCTCATTTGCACCGCTGTAGTGGTGTAAATCAAGCTCATCTGGCGTCAGGTTTGTCATTTGCACGTTATCTGGTGATGCCTTTTCTTTTACTAAACGTTGAAGGTAGTTAGGGCCACCGGCTTTAGGGCCAGTACCTGATAAACCACGGCCACCAAATGGTTGCACACCAACAATAGCACCAATCATGTTTCGGTTAATGTAAACATTACCCGCACGTGACATTTTAGCAAGGTACTCACAGCGCTCTTCAATACGTGAATGTACACCCATTGTTAAGCCATAACCTGTGTTGTTAATTTGATCCATCACATCATCAAGTTCGCTCGATTTAAAGCGAACAATATGAACACATGGGCCAAATACTTCACGCTTAAGTACTGATAAGTCTTTGATTTCGTATAAACGAGGAGCAAAAAAGTATGCGCCATTTTGCGTGTTATCCGGAATTTTACACTCGTAATGAAGTATAGAATTACCTTTTAAGTACTCAACGTGCTCGTTTAAGTTTTTAAGTGCTTTTTCATCAATTACCGGACCAACATCAGTTGATAGTAACGATGGGTCGCCAATGTGTAGCTCAGCTAGCGCACCTTTAAGCATTTCGATAATGCCATCTGCTACGTCATCTTGAATGAATAACACACGAAGAGCAGAACAACGTTGGCCAGCACTTTGAAAACCAGAACTGATCACATCGTCAACTACTTGCTCAGGAAGCGCCGTTGAGTCAACAATCATACAGTTTTGGCCACCTGTTTCTGCAATTAACGGTACTTGAATATCGTTACGTGCAGCAAGTGTTTGAGAAATTAATGTGCCTGTTTCAGTAGAGCCTGTAAACATAACCGCTTGAATGCGCTCATCAGGAACAATTGTTTTGCCTACTTCTGAACCACGAGCAATAACCGGTTGAACAACATGCTCAGGTAAACCAACAGACAACATTAGTTCAATAGCACGAAGGGCGATTAAACTTGTTTGCTCAGCAGGCTTTGCAATTACAGTGTTACCTGTAACAATCGCAGCGGCAACTTGGCCTAAGAATATTGCAAGCGGGAAGTTCCACGGGCTAATACATAAAATAACGCCACGGGCTTCAAAACGCTCATCTTGCGATAGCTCCTCAGCGCGCGCCGCGTAGTAACGGCAAAAATCAACCGCTTCACGTACTTCATCAATACCATCTTGCGCTACTTTACCTGCTTCTTTAATACAGATAGCAACAAGTTCGTCGTGATGACGCTCTAAGATATCAGCAACTCGACGCAGTAAGTTAGCTCGCTCTCTTACTGGTGTTTGTGACCATGACTCAAGTGCAGCTTCAGCGTTAGCCAGTAATACTTTCATCTCTTCGCCAGTTTGCAATTTAACGTGGCCAATGATTTCTTTGTGATTTGCTGGGTTTTTAACAGCTAATGAGCCTTCAGGTACTTGGCTTTGCTCAATTAAGTGCTCGTTAAACCATGTTTCAAGATTCTCTTTAAAAGGGGTAATAACGTTAATGTCGGTTAAATCCATGCCTTTAGAGTTAGCACGTTCTTCACCGTATAAATCAATTGGCATTTTGATTTGCGTATTGTACTTGTTACGCAAGCCTTGCAATGTTTCTACAGGGTCTGGTAGTAGTGATTCAACAGGTTTTGTTGTATCAACAATTGCGTTTACAAATGATGAGTTAGCACCATTTTCTAACAAACGACGAACGAGGTACGCAAGGAGGTCTTCGTGTTGACCAACTGGGGCATACACGCGGCATTGAATTTTTTCTTCGTTAACGATTTGGTCGAATAATGACTCACCCATACCGTGCAAACGTTGAAATTCGAAACCTGTGTTGTCGCCTTTGGCTACTTCTAAAATAGTTGCGGCAGTGTAAGCGTTATGTGTAGCAAATTGCGGATAAAGCACATCGCGCGCTTCAAGCATTTTAATAGCACACGCTTTGTAAGAAACGTCTGTTGTTGCTTTACGGGTAAATACTGGGTAGTGATCTAAACCATCTTGCTGTGTGGTTTTGATTTCAGTATCCCAGTATGCGCCTTTAACTAGACGTACCATCATCTTGCGACCAACGCGGGTTGCAAGGTCAGTAAGCCATTCAATTACAAAAATAGCACGTTTTTGATACGCTTGAACTGCTAAGCCAAAACCTTGCCAATCACCAAGATCTTCATCACTGAATACCGCTTCAATTACATCTAATGAAATATCTAAACGGTCTGCTTCTTCTGCATCAACGGTAAAGCCGATATCGTATTTTTTAGCGGCAAGAGCAAGTTCTTTTAACTTAGGGACTATTTCTTCCATCACACGGTCTTTATGAGTGAACTCATAGCGCGGATGAATAGCAGAAAGCTTAACTGAAATACCAGGGCTCTTAATTGGACCACGACCATTAGCCGCTTTACCAATTGAGTGTATAGCATTCATGTAGCTGTCAAAGTAACGCTTCGCATCTTTCATTGTGCGCGCGCCTTCGCCTAGCATATCGTAAGAATACACATAACCTTTTTGCTCTGTTTCGGCAGCACGTTCAATTGCTTCGTCAATGGTACGACCCATTACGAATTGCTTGCCCATAATTTTCATAGCAAAGTTTACAGACTTACGAATAACTGGCTCACCTAAACGACCAATGGTCTTTTTAAGCATGCCGAACTGTTGTTCTTTAGTTTTGTCTGTGTAGTTAACCATTTTACCGGTAACTAATAATCCCCAAGAAGATGCGTTTACAAATAAAGAATCGCTGCTTCCTAAATGAGAGCTCCAATCACCTTTGGCTAATTTGTCACGAATAAGTACATCTTGAGTTGCTTTATCTGGTACGCGAAGCAGTGCTTCGGCCAAACACATTAATACAACGCCTTCTTCACTAGAGAGTGAAAATTCATTTAAAAGCGCATCAACACCGCCTTGCCCATCTTGCTCTTTACGAATGTTCAAAACAATCTGGCGGGCTCTTTCCCAGGCACGACTTCGTGCTTTTACGCCTACTTCTGCAAGCGGTAAAATATGATCAATAACTGCATTTTCATCTATGCGGTAAAAGTCACGGATTCTTTGTCTGATAGGACAAGTAGTAGTTAAATCGCCGTTGAATAACATAAGCAACCCTCAGGATGTTAAGAATTAAAGTAAAATTAATTACCAATAAATTACCAGTGATATTGTGAGTGCATTCTAATTAAAATTCAGCAGAATATGCTGGTTAAATTTCGCGATTTACGATAATTTACAGGGTATAAATTTAACTTATCCGCATAAAATTCTGTTATGACAATTCCAAATAGATTACGCATGCTAGATCGTATTGATTTAGCCATACTAGACGTTCTTCAAAAGAACGGCAGAATTTCTAATGTTAACCTCGCAAAACAGGTTAATTTGAGTGCCAGCCCGTGCCTAGATCGTGTTAAACGATTAGAGCAAGAAGGGTATATTGAAGGCTATTATGCCAAGCTTAGCGAAGCTAAACTTAATCAGAGCTTAGTAGCGCATGTTCAAGTATCGCTTGTTGCTTCAAATACAGCTGTATTTAAAGTATTTAGAGAGCACATATTAAGGATAGAACAAGTAGTCGAATGTGACATGGTTGCTGGTGGTTATGATTACTTATTAAAAATTCGCGTTTCTAATATGGAAGAATATAGACAAGTTCTTGGCGACTTAGTAGATATTCCCGGCGTGGGTACTCATCATACTTATATGGTGATCGAAAAGATTAAAAAAGACGAAGGATTGCTAATCGATATTTAAGCTTTTCTCAAGTAATAAAAAAACCGCAATTGCGGTTTTTTTATTTTAGTAGATAAATGCTATACCAAATAGTTAGTACATCATCTTATACATAATTTATTACGCCCTTCCGACTTCGCTCTGTATAAGGCCGTATCCGCCGCGCATATTAATGCCTCAGATGTTCTGTATTGATTATTGTATTCACACGCTAAACCCTGACTTACACTTATTTTTACATTCGCTGGTAAACCGAGATCTCTAAAATTAATGTTGAGTATTTTTTCTTGAATACGCTTAGCAATCATTTGTGCATTTGAAATGTGCGAACGAGGCAGCACAACAGCAAACTCCTCACCACCATAGCGTGCTACTAAACTGTCTTTAGATGGTAAGCACTCTTCAATTGTACGAGCGACTTTTTGAAGGCACTTATCACCTTTTACATGGCCAAAGTTATCGTTAAATAATTTAAAGTAATCAATATCAATAAGTATAAAGCTAAGAGGCTGCTTGTTAACTATGCACTCTTGCCAATTTTTAATGATGGTTTTTTCTAAAGTACAACGATTAGCAATACCAGTGAGGTGATCAAGTTTGGCTACGTTTTCCAGTACTTTATACTTTTTAATGTGCTTTGAAATATCATGCATTATACAAATAAAAAGTGGGGTACTTGCGACTACCGATTCGGGTAAACACGATACAGATAATTCTACGTCCAAAAAGTTACCATTTGCTTTAATTATTTTTACTTCTTTAGGGCCATGATTAAGCGGTGTTTGATAATTTTTTTTCCAGCTTTCAAACATGTAGTTGTAGTCTTCACGGTATTGTTCATGTAAAAAATACTGCCATTTTTTACCAATTACTTCTTCAAGCTGCATATTAAAAATTTTTGCTGCAACAGGATTTACCGACTCAAAAATCCCTTCAGCATTTACAATAAAAATAGCATCGGCCATCACATTAGTAACATTAATAATCGCGCTTATTTTTTCATTGTTAACGGTATTAGAAATGCTGCTCATTAATGCAGATACAGCGTTGTCGGTGTTATTTACTCTGCTATTTTCATTATTGTTAGACATGGTGTTGCTCATTTTTATTGTTAATGAAACTTTATGTCTAGCAGTTTATTCAATTTATCGTTTTTAAACCTTTCGGTAACCTTCTGTTTTAAGCTTATGATTTTATTTGTTTTTATTGAAGTGTGCCAGTGCTTACCTAAAAGGTAGTTAGTTTATAAATAAATTGCACAGGGCAAATTATACTTGTGCAATTTAAAATCAATAACTAGGTGTTATTAATTAATTTTCGTCTTTATTTATAATCTGAGGGTCGGCGCTTTTATAGGCTTTGCCATTACACTCAACATTAAATATTAAACACGCTGTACCTGAGTTTTCAGCGGTGTCTGTGATGGTGATTGCTTGGCGGTTATCGCTTAGCTTATGGCTGAAATCTTGAGCACAAGTACCTACTTTGTCAGTGATTGTGGCTCCTGTGAAAAAAAAGCCTTGTTGAACTGTTGATGAATCTAGGGTGTACGTACCGGCAGTTTCGGTTCTTACCATACCACCACCAGTAACGTCTTCGCCATTTTTTTTGTAGCTAAAAACAGCCTCTTTGTTATCGTTAAGTTCAATATGTACTTGAAAGTCGACTTTTTCTAAAGTAATTGTCATATTATTTCCTTTGTATATAGGGTTAAAGTTGAAAGTTTGTTATACCAAATTTTACTAGGCTTGCTTTTATTTCTGGTATCTCGTTTGCTCGATTTAAGCAGGTGTACGCCTGTACAAGCGGGTAGGTTATTTTAATGCTTTGATTTATTGTTGCTGTTTTAGCAATGGCTTGAAGCGCATTTAAGCACAATTGCTCTCGCTGTTCACTCGTTGCAGCTAATTTAGCTTTGAGTAGGTATATATTTGTGAAGGCTACGTTATCTCCAATTTTAATTTGTTTAGCGGTGTGCTTCTTATAGTCTTCGTCACTCTCAAGGCTAGTTAATAATTCTTGTGCTTTAGTCAATGAGTTTCTTTCTATAAAATATTGAATAAGGATAATTTGTATATTGATAGTGATATTACTCTTGAAATCTTGGATACCCAGAAAGCTAATGATATTTTTTATTCTAGAATCAGTCCTTTTGTCATCAGACAACATTACCAACTGCGCTAATGAACGATAATACATATGTTGAAATTCATTATTTTTTGGATCTTGCTTTATAGCCTCATTTATAATTTCATTTGCAAAGCGAGCTTTTAGATAGGCGATCTTTTTATCAGTTAAATAGCTCAGTAAATAACTTTGTTGCATAAGTATATTTGCTGACATATAAAAAAGGCTTGCATCATCACGGTAGTGTGCAGTCATTTTGTTGACTACTTTAACTGCATTTTCCAGCATATCTACTGCTGTATTAAAGTTACCTAATCTCTCTTCTGTTTTTGCCAGCCAACTGATGGTATCAGCTTTATCGCGTAATAAGTTTTTATTATTGGGTTTAAGCTCAAGGGCTTTATTTTTAAGAGCAAGCGACTCTGTAAAGCGTTGTTTCGCGGCAGTGTAGTTAAATTGCTTTAAATATAAAGATCCCAGCGAATTATGCGAATACGATAGCTCCATAATCGAGTTAAAATCATTCGGTGCTAATGAATACATGATTTCGCTATAAGTATGATATTTTTTTAAGAGCGGTTCAGCAGCGGCGTAATTACTTTTATCATAATGGAGCTGACCAAGCCAAAAGGCATTGGCACCTGCAAGCGTTAGTAGCTCTAAG
>NZ_AUTI01000263.1:0-4419 GCF_000497995.1 Pseudoalteromonas sp. TB25 | reverse complement strand
ATGGCAAAAGAAAAGTTTGAACGCGTAAAACCGCACGTAAACGTTGGTACAATCGGCCACGTTGACCACGGTAAAACTACACTAACTGCAGCAATCACTAACGTACTTGCAAAAGTATACGGCGGTGTTGCTAAAGATTTCGCATCAATCGATAACGCTCCAGAAGAGCGCGAACGTGGTATCACTATTTCAACGTCTCACGTTGAATACGATACACCTACACGTCACTACGCACACGTAGATTGTCCTGGTCACGCCGATTATGTTAAAAACATGATCACTGGTGCTGCTCAAATGGACGGCGCGATCTTAGTAGTTGCTGCGACAGATGGCCCTATGCCACAAACGCGTGAGCACATCCTTCTTTCTCGTCAAGTTGGTGTTCCTTACATCATCGTGTTCATGAACAAATGTGACATGGTTGATGACGAAGAGCTACTTGAACTAGTAGAAATGGAAGTTCGTGAACTTCTTTCAGAATACGATTTCCCAGGTGATGACTTACCTCTAATCGCGGGTTCTGCGCTTAAAGCGTTAGAAGGCGAGAAAGAGTGGGAAGATAAGATTGTTGAGCTTGCAAACGCACTTGATTCTTACATCCCAGAGCCAGAGCGTGACATCGATAAGCCATTCATCATGCCTATCGAAGACGTTTTCTCAATCCAGGGTCGTGGTACAGTTGTAACTGGTCGTGTTGAAGCTGGTATCATCCGCATCAATGACGAAGTAGAAATTGTTGGTATCAATGATACAACTCGTTCTACTTGTACTGGTGTTGAAATGTTCCGTAAGCTTCTTGACGAAGGTCGTGCTGGCGAAAACATCGGCGCACTTCTACGTGGTACTAAGCGTGAAGACGTTGAACGTGGTCAAGTACTAGCTAAGCCTGGTTCAATCAACCCACATACTACATTCACTTCAGAAGTATACGTACTTTCTAAAGATGAAGGTGGTCGTCATACTCCATTCTTCAAAGGTTACCGTCCACAGTTCTACTTCCGTACAACTGACGTAACTGGTGACGTACAGTTACCAGAAGGCGTAGAAATGGTAATGCCTGGTGATAACATCAAGATGACAGTAACTCTAATCGCACCAATCGCGATGGATGAAGGTCTTCGTTTTGCTATCCGTGAAGGTGGTCGTACTGTAGGTGCTGGTGTTGTAGCAACTATCGTAGCGTAATTATTAGCCTAGCTAATTATTACCAAAAAGCCCGAGCTTAGTCTCGGGCTTTTTAATGTCTAAAATAAAGTACGATTTAAGATGCCGTTTTAACCTTAGGTGAAGATACTTGGTAACAATACTCAAAGTATCATTAGTGATATTACTAAAAACCCGAGCTAAGCTCGGGTTTTGATAAGTTATGAATCTGCCATACTTAGCTGAAAACTATTCAATATTTTGGATCTGTTCTCTCATTTGCTCAATTAGTACTTTTAGCTCTACGGCTGCAGTAGTGATGTCACTATTGATAGACTTAGACGCTAGCGTGTTAGCTTCACGATTAAATTCTTGCATCATAAAATCTAAGCGGCGGCCACATGCGCCTCCTTTTTTAAGGATTTTTTTAGTTTCTTTAACGTGAGACTTTAAGCGATCTAATTCTTCAGCCACATCTTGTTTTTGCGCAAGGTAAATTAGTTCTTGTTCAAGGCGTGACTCGTCAATGTTTGCTGTTAAGTCTTCTAGCTTTTGAGCAAGTTTTTCACGCTGCCATTTAGCAATCTCAGGCATATGCGTTTCTACAATTTCTACTTGCTCTAGAATTGCATCAAGGCGTATTGCTATCATTTCTTCAAGGTTTGCACCTTCATCGCCACGTGCAGATTTAAAATCTTCGATTACTTGATCAAGACCAGCTATTAATGCTGTATTAACGCTATCCATATCAAGCTCTTCTGCTTCCATAACGCCAGGCCAACGTAATATATCAACAGGGTTAATATCGCCATTACTTTGTTGTTGAACCCATTTAGCGCTATTTATTAGCTGTTCAGCAAGTGCTTGGTTAATTGATAGCTCGCCAACGTGGGCAGGATTTGCCACAAACTTTAAAAAGACCTCAACTTTACCGCGTTGTAAGTGTTTGCGTAAACGCTCACGAATAACTGGCTCCATGCCACGAAATTGCTCTGGTGCGCGTATAAATGTTTCAAGGTAACGCTGGTTTACTGAGCGAACTTCCCAAGTGCCAGTACCCCAATCGCCTTTTATTTCGCGACGCGCATAAGCTGTCATACTGTGGATCATGGATATTTTCCTAAATTTATAAATACAATATTATGATGATTATACCGTAACACTGCTTAAGCTCTAGGGAAAATTTAAAACACTGAATATTTTGCATACAGCTATTTATTTAAATCAACATGGTATCTATACCCACATACACTTATAATGTCGCAAATTCTGAATTAAGGGGATCGTCAATGCGTCCAAGCGAAAGAACACCTAACCAAATTAGACCTGTTACATTTACACGTAATTATACTTTGCATGCTGAAGGCTCAGTACTTGTTGAGTTTGGTAACACCAAAGTACTTTGTACAGCTACTGTTGAATCGGGCGTTCCTCGTTTCATGAAAGGTCAGGGTAAAGGTTGGATCAATGCTGAATACGGTATGTTACCGCGAGCAACGCATACGCGTAATACTCGAGAAGCTGCACGTGGTAAGCAGGGCGGTCGTACTATGGAAATTCAACGCTTAATTGCACGTGCACTTCGTGCGGCTGTTGATTTAAAAGCACTTGGCGAGAACACAATCACCATTGACTGTGACGTTATTCAAGCTGATGGCGGTACACGTACTGCTTCTATAAGTGGTGCATGTGTTGCACTTGTTGATGCACTAACGCATATGCGTGCAAAAGGTATGATTAATTCAAACCCACTTAAACATATGATTGCAGCTATTTCAGTTGGTATTTACAAAGGCCAAGCAATTAGTGATTTAGAATACATTGAAGATTCAGCAGCAGAGACTGATATGAACGTAATTTTAACCGAAACAGGTAAAATTATTGAAATTCAAGGTACAGCTGAAGGCGAACCTTTCTCGTTTGATGAGCTAGATGAGTTACTTACTTTAGCTAAACATTCTATTCGCGAAATTATTGACGTACAAAAGCAAGCATTAGCATAAATAGGTAGGCCACAAGATATGAAAGATTATCAAAAAGAGTTTATAGAATTTGCTCTAGAGAAGCAGGTGTTAAAATTTGGTGAGTTTACATTAAAGTCTGGACGCACAAGTCCTTACTTTTTTAATGCTGGTTTGTTTAATACTGGTCGAGACTTAGCGCGTTTAGGTCGCTTTTATGCATCGGCACTCGAAGATTCTGCTATAGAGTACGATGTATTATTTGGTCCTGCGTACAAAGGTATTCCAATAGCGACAACAACAGCGGTTGCCTTAGCGGATCATCATGATAAAGATGTACCTTACTGTTTTAATCGTAAAGAGAAAAAAGCACACGGTGAAGGCGGCACATTAGTAGGCTCAGAACTCAATGGCAAAATTATGCTAGTTGACGATGTAATTACTGCAGGTACTGCGATTCGTGAGTCGATGGAAATCATTGCACAAAATGGTGCTGACCTTAGTGGTGTTTTAATTGCGTTAGATCGCCAAGAAAAGGGTAAAGCTGAATTATCAGCTATTCAAGAAGTTGAGCGTGACTTTAATACCAAAGTGATTTCAATTGTAAAATTAGCTGATCTTATCAGTTACCTTGAAAGCCAAGGCACAATGGATGAGCATTTAGCCTCAGTTAAAGCTTACCGTGATCAATACGGCGTAGCATAAATAAAAAGCCTCGCAGTGCGGGGCTTTATTTTGACCTTCATTCATAGAGTTTATTAATGAAAGATGTATTAAAACCGAATGGCTTAGGCCTCAAGCGTGTTTTCAAAGCAACCTATTGCTCTTACCTTGGCTTTAAAGCAGCATTTAAAGAAGAAGCAGCATTTAGGCAAGAGCTACTATTAAGCCTTATATTATTTCCTATTTCATTTTGGCTTGCTTCATCACTATTACACTGGGCAATACTAATTAGCTCACTGCTTATTATATTAATAGTTGAATTACTAAACTCCGCCATTGAAGCATTAACAGATCGAGTAAGTACAGAGTTACATGTATTGTCAGGTAGGGCCAAAGATATGGGATCTGCAGCCGTAACACTTTCATTAACGATCGTATTGATCATCTGGGGTGTAAGCCTCTATATGAAGATCGTTTAACTCTACTTCTAATATAAAATAGGTTTGAACCCCGTTAGTTGTTAATAATTTGATGGTTATGTTGTATTTTTAACGTGTTTAGCTCAAATTCTCAGCGAACAGCACATTATTTCAAGTTTTCTTCAAAAAAGGGTTGATCTGTTTTCGGATCTCCCTATAATGCGACCCCACTG
>NZ_AUTI01000262.1:0-7106 GCF_000497995.1 Pseudoalteromonas sp. TB25 | reverse complement strand
GAGCCAGTATTCGTAAGCGTCGGGGTGAGTAAAATCTAAAATACCCGACTCTGGTAGTGGTGTAAGTACTTCGCCAAATGGGCTTAAATCCCACTCGTATTGATACGCTTTACCGGTGCGTTTATCTTTTATAAGCCAGCCATTTTCGGCCGCTTTAGCAAATAATGGGTTATTTACCGAGATCATCGGGTATTCCCATACGCAAATTTTAAAATCCATCGCTTTTAGTTCATCAAGCACTGGTTTTGGGTCGGCGTAACGTGTTGGATCCCATTCAAATGCAAAGCGGGTGTCGGTGTCTTGCCATGCGCGGCCATCAAGAGTAATTACGTCGCACGGCATATTTTTAGCACGCACTTCGCGGGCAACACTCAGTAATTCGTCAGCATCTTTGTAATACGCTTTTGATAAAATAACACCAAAGCTCCACTGCGGTGGCACCGGTGCAAAACCTGTTAGCTCACAGTAACGGTTAATGCTTTGGGCAGGTGTTTGTTCTTGATATAAAAATACATCTAGCGCGTCATCTTCAACTAAACATACATATGCGCGTTGCGACCACAGTGCGTAACCTACGCCATGAGTTACCGGCGCAGGTGTATGTACAAATAAGTTCCAGCCTTCTGGGCTCCATGCATACGGTGTGTTTTTATAAGACTTTTCGGCGTTAACGCCTAGCGCATCGTGGTTGTATGAACGAATAAGTTGGCCGCGTTTATCAAGCTTTCCCCATTTTTCGCCAAGACCATACACGGCCTCATCGTAGTTAAGCTCTAAGCTTAATATCCAGCCGNGGCGGTAAACGATGCTGGCGTACAAAGTGGCCATCGGTTGCTGATTGCTGCACTAGCTCATCGTTTTTATAAAGTTTGAAATGAAAAGGGTCGCAGTAAAACTCTAGCCGGTATTCGCCACCACTTACACTGTAATCATTATTGTTTTTGCTAAGTGTGAGGGGGTATTCTGATGGGGTTGTGGTTAATATTTTAAACTGCTCGTCATGCGTGGTGCCTGCATTTAAACGTAAACCAAACTGGCTTATCGTTACGCTAATATCACCAAACTGAGTGGGCAAAACCAACACATTACCTTGTAACTTTGGCTGTGCGGTTAAGCGTGCTGGTTCTATTGCGTTCCAGTCTGGCTCACGTAATTCAAATGCATTCATGGGAGTTCCTTAACCAATTATTAGTCTTGTATAAGACACAAGTTAAATAATTGTAATCCCCATGTCAACGTAAATAAACTCAAGATGAATTATTTACATCGCATTTTTTAAAAAATGCCAGGTGCCGATGTAGCCACCAGCGATACGCCGCTCAGTCCTAGTAACGTAATAGCTATAATGCGTATCCATTTAGCGTCAACGTAAGGCGTTAATTTACGAGCAAAATGCGTAACTAACAACACTAAGGGAATAGCCGCTGCAATTAAAAACATAATGTCGAGCCCCGGCAAAGTACCAAATAAAGCGATACCTACACGTACTAACCCGCCAATAGTAAATACCGCTAATAACGTACTGCGAATAGCTTCAATAGACCAACTTTGTTTATAACACTGAAACACAAGCGGCGGCCCTGAGGTTGAAAACAACCCACCAAGTAATCCACTCACCCCTCCAGCTATTAAAAACGAACGAGGGCGGCTTTGTTTATTAGCACGATCGCGGCCAATCAGCATTAAAGCGCAGCACAGCAGAATACTTACACCTAAAATAAAGTTTAAATAGTGCGTTAAATGCGACGACATAAACTCAAGTAGCACAAAACCTATCAGCATTAACGGTATACCGGTATACAACATAAGTTTTAGCTCGGGTACTTTTACCGAACTGCGGTTCTTAACGACCACGGTTGTTGAATTAACTAACCCTAGCAAACTCACTAAAAATGTAGTTGCCGTAAGTGGCAATACATCAAGCAACGTAAAGCTTGCAACCACCAGCAACCCAAAGCCAAACCCGCTAAGAGTTTGCATTACAGTGGCAAGGCTTAGGCACAACGCCATAAGCAAAATGAGTTCAAAAGAAATACTGAGCACTTTTAATTTCCTAAGGGTGAGCTATTGTAGTGTAACGATTTGTTTTTAGGCATAATGTATATTCTGCGCCTATAAAACATTACAGCAGTAGTTCACGTTTAATTGAGCTAGCGCAAATATGCGTAAAAGGTTTCACCTATGATATAACTACAGGTGGATTAAATTTAATGGTAAATAATAATGAGTAACTCTATGTTTGATCACAAATTAAGTGGCCCAAGCTTGGCTTTTCAACCGCTTTACTTACAAGTGGCTGATTATATTAAACAGCTCATTGTTGAAAGACGCTGGGTACCTGGCGAAGCACTACCAAGCGAATTTCGCCTTGCTGAAGAATTTAACGTAAGCCAAGGTACGGTTCGTAAAGCACTTAATTTATTAACCGACAATAAAATAGTGACTCGTCGCCAAGGCGTTGGTACGTTTGTATCAGAGCATACCGCGCAAGATGCCTTATTTAGGTTTTTTCCGTTACAAGCAGACGGTAAAGGTGCCGATTTGCCAAAGGCTGAACTGCTATCGGTTGAGCTTTGTGCAGCGCCAGTTGAAGTAATAGAAGCGTTACAACTCAATAAAAAAGACAAAGTTACCAAGCTTGTTCGTAGGCGCATTCTTAATAACGAATTTTGCATGAGCGAAACTATATACCTACCACAAAGCTACTTTCCTGATATACATCAAAGTAGTGATATTCCGCATACATTGTACCATTACTATCAAACCAAATTTAACCAAACTGTACACAAAACCCAAGACAGTATTAAAGCTGTACTTGCTACAGCTGATGATGCCAAAATGCTTGCTATTAAAGCTGGCGACCCACTGCTGTTGGTATCACGAATTACCGAATCAATCGAAGGTAAGCTAATTGAATACCGCCAAAGCAAATGCCGTAGCGATCATTACCACTATCAAATTGAACTTGATTAATTAAAAGCGTGTTTAGTGCTAAAAACTCACTTTAGCGCATAATAATTAAATATTTTTTAAAGGCAGCAAACGCTGCCTTTTTGCTGCCTGTAGGTTTTTTAACCCACCCATTTACTACTTTGCTGTTAACACAGTATTGACACTGTTTGATTCGTATAATAACTTATGTCTTATACAAGACCCAAGTCATTATGCATTTTTAACAGGAATTCCCAATGAGTTCATTAAATAATATCCCTCCAGTAGGGTTCGGTTTATGGAAAGTAGCACAAGAAGATTGTGCGCAAACGGTATACCAAGCCATTAAGGCAGGTTACCGCCATCTTGATTGCGCATCAGACTACGGTAACGAAGAACAAGTAGGCGATGGCATAGCCCAAGCAATAAACGATGGTTTATGTACTCGCGAAGAATTATGGGTAACATCAAAACTGTGGAATACCTTTCATGCACCAGAGCATGTTGGCCTCGCGATTGATAAAACACTGAGTGATTTAAAGCTAGATTACCTAGACTTATACCTAATTCATTTTCCGATTGCGCAAACATTTGTGCCAATAGAAACCCGCTATCCACCAGAGTGGTTTGTTGACCCAGACGCGCAAAATCCACAAATGGAGCTGGCAAAAGTGCCGCTATATTTAACGTGGCAAGCAATGGAAGAGCAAGTACATAACAACAAAGCTAAACGCATTGGAGTATGTAATTACTCAAGCGCGCTGCTTCACGATTTAATGACCTACGCAAATATCAAACCCGCTATGTTGCAAATTGAGTCGCACCCTTATTTAACGCAAGAGCGATTAGTAAGATTAGCTAAGCAGTACGATATTCCGGTTACTGCGTTTTCACCACTGGGTGCGCTTTCATACCTTGAGCTAGAAATGGCTGATAAAACTGAATCAGTTCTTGAGCAAAGCGTTGTTAAAGCGGCTGCACACAATCATGGCAAAACGCCAGCACAAGTAGTTCTTCGCTGGGGCGTGCAACGCGGCACAGCCATTATTCCAAAAACTTCAAAACTTGCACGCATGAAAGAAAACCTCGCACTGTTTGATTTTGAATTAACAGAGCAAGAAATGGCGCAAATTTCTGCGCTTAACAGTAATCGCCGATTTAACGACCCTGGGCACTTTTGTGAAGCTGCCTTTAACCGTTTTCACCCAATTTACGATTAGGAACATACAATGTCAGCTACCGAAATTAACTACGCCTCAGTGCCAACTCAATTAACATTCGATGATTCGGTTTTTCCGTGCATTGTGGTTAATAACAATAACGCCAGCACCGTTGAAGAAGCGGTAGCTTTCATTCGCGCGAATAAAAGTGAACTGGCTACAAAGCTTCGCAGCTCAGGTGCTGTGCTGTTTCGTGGCTTCCCGGTAAATAGCGCCGAAACCTTTGATACTTTTTCAGCAGGGTTTGATTACGACAATTTTACTTATAAAGAGTCACTGTCTAACGCGGTACGTATTAATTTTACCGAGCGTGTATTTACAGCCAACGAAGCGCCAAAAGATGTAGAAATATACTTACATCACGAAATGGCGCAAACGCCTATTTCGCCAAGTAAGTTATTCTTCTTTTGTAAATCGGCCGCAGAAGAAGGTGGTGCAACACCTCTTTGCCGATCAGATAAGTTATTTAGCGCATTAAAAGAATACGACAGTAAACTTGCCCATGATTTTGAACACAAAGGCCTAAAATATACCACCTATATGCCAGCCGCTGACGACGCAACATCAGGCCAAGGCCGAAGCTGGAAAAGTACGCTAAGTGTAGAAACCAAAGACGAAGCACATAATAAATTAACCGAACTTGGTTACGAGTGGGAATGGCTTGAAGACGGCTCACTAAAAGCCGTTACACCGGTACTGCCTGCGGTAGTAACTCTTGAAAATAACGTACAGGTTTTTTATAACCAACTGATTGCCGCTTACATGGGCTGGAAAGGTGTACGCGAAAACCCATCAATCGCCATTACTTTTGGCGATGGTAGTGCAATACCCAAAGCAGGACTTGATAAAATTGTTGAGCTTTCTAAAGTATTTACCTTTGATCTTGCATGGCAAGACGGTGACGTTGCTTTAGTTGATAACGAAATGGCTATGCATGGTCGTCGCCCTTTTACAGGTGAACGTAAGCGCCAAGTATTAGTAGCACTTACCGCAGCTAAAGCGTAATGCAGCGCTTAAGCAGTAAATTAAGCTGTAAAATATCACCTTTATGGCAAGGTGCCAGCATTGCTGCAATGACTGGCCTTGCCGCCTTATTTTTGAGTGAGCATTACGGCGCGCCAGNCAGCCATGTTGTTTGCTTTGTTACTGGGTATGGCAGTCTCATTTTTGTATCAAAGCGATAGCCCTTGCGCCAAAGGTATCGATTTTACCGGCACCACGGTTTTGCGTGTAGGTATAGTACTGCTAGGCACACGCATAGCGCTGGGAGATTTAGTAACACTGGGTTGGCAAACAGCACTTATGCTAGCGGGCGCTATATTTACTACTATTATTTTAGGCGTAGTACTAGCACGCGCATTTGGCTTGCAAAAGCGCTTTGGTGCACTTACAGGTGGTTCGGTTGCTATTTGTGGAGCGTCTGCTGCGCTGGCTATCTCGTCTATTATGCCAAACAGCGAACATAAAGAACGCGACACCTTATTAACCGTTATTGGCGTAACAGCCATGTCGACTCTAGCTATGATCCTCTACCCTATCGTGGTTAATTATCTTGAGTTTGACGCCCATAATGCAGGCGTATTTTTAGGTGGCACAATACATGATGTAGCCCAGGTAGTGGGTGCAGGTTATTCGGTATCACCCGAGACAGGCGATATAGCAAGTCTAACTAAGCTAGTACGTGTTGCAATGCTACTACCCGTTGTACTTATTATGATGGTTGTTATTAATCACTCAAATAAAGAAAAACACGGAGAGTTACCTAAAGTACCTGGGTTTTTAATTGGCTTTGTAATACTTATGGTAATAAATAGCTGCTTTTCAGTTCCTACAATAGTACTTGAAACCGCTAACGAACTTTCGCAGTTCTTTTTAATTGCTGCTATTTCAGCCATAGGTATGAAAACTAATTTAGGAAAACTAACCGAAGTAGGTATGAAACCCATTATTTTAATTGTGGCTGAAACACTTTGGATTGCGTTATTAATACTTGGATTTGTAATTTGGAGCTAAAGAATTACATTATTTAGGGTATATCTCAAAAAAATTAGTAGGTAATTAGGTCATGTTTCAACCAATTAAAAGCTGTATTTTGCCTACTTTAAAACTACGCACAAAAACAGGCTTAACGTATTGATTAAACAAAGCTTACCTTTATTTTAAAAGTATAAAATATCATCTTAATCATAACTAATTAGTTAAAAAAACAACAAACAAATAAAGTACTTACTCTAAAATAAATTTACAATAGGGCTTGGTATATACTTTAATTTACTGTTATCCTGCCTCGCATCGGGTTGACAGAAAACCCTATTTATTTGTAAGTACCACGTTGTTTTAGTAATAATCCTTCGCGTTATCCTCAGTTAAATGTATGTTTTCTTCCTGTTAAATTGCCTAATTTAAGGCGCACTTTTATTAATCCTTAGGATACTATTATGTCTACAACTACAACTGGTACAGTTAAATTTTTCAACGAAGCAAAAGGTTTTGGTTTCATCGAGCAAGAATCTGGTCCTGATGTTTTCGCACATTTCAGCGCAATCTCTGGCGACGGTTTCAAAACTTTAGCTGAAGGCCAACGTGTACAGTTTACTGTTACTCAAGGTCAAAAAGGCCCACAAGCTGAAAACATCGTTAGCATCTAATTGCTTTCGTTAAATGGGTTAGCAATAGCCCATTTTGAATACTAGTTTGAAAGAAGTTTTGTTTTATTTGTTAGTACCGAGTTGTTTTAGTAATAATCCTGCACGATATCCTCAAGTTAACTATTTTTTCCGGCTCAATCGCCTCTTTTCAGGCACACTTATATTAATTTTTTAGGATACATATTATGTCTAATACAACTACTGGTTCAGTAAAATGGTTTAACGAAGCAAAAGGTTTTGGTTTTATCGAGCAAGAATCTGGCGCAGACGTGTTCGCACATTTCAGCGCGATCTCTGGCGACGGTTT
>NZ_AUTI01000261.1:0-10702 GCF_000497995.1 Pseudoalteromonas sp. TB25 | reverse complement strand
AAGGATGGCTTAAGTTACAAGCCATCCTGGAAGGCTACGATTTAGCAAAATCTCTTGAGTCAGACTTGTGATCAAGAGACAGCTTAATGCGCCTTTTTAATATGTGCGCTCACTTAAGTCATAAGCAAAGTAGCCATAGGCAATAACTAACATCAAACCTAAAAATGATATGTGCATTATACGAGCTAAAATTAAGTCTATAGGCCGCGCGTGTCGCAAAATCGCTTCATCATTAACTATCGTAGCTTTTACTGGCTTTTGCCGTCTAATAACTTTGCCATACATGCTTACTCTTATGCCTATTCCTTTGTCCCAAAGCGGCTCATGTACCCCTTCTTCGCGCAATTTTCTCTCAATGTGTTTCATTGTAATGCGAGTGAAGCATAAGGTTGAAATAAGATAGCTCATTATTATTGGTAAAGAGATAAATAAAAATATTTTTTCAGGCATTACATACATAATTTAAAACCAGTCAATGCTTGAGCTTAAATCATATAATTCGCCAGAAATAAACTTACCAACTTCATCACCCGCTTTACCGACCATTAATCCAGCCCCGAGGCCGGCTCCAATTAAGATAACCCAACCAACTGGCCCCATGGCAATTGCTATACCTACACCAGCTGTAACTGTTGCACTTCCGGCGCCAATGCCTGCGGCTGTCCCTAAACCAAGCCCTGTTGTTTCAACAATGGCACGTCGCTGCCAATCTTTACCTGCTTTGTAATCTTTATAAACGCTATCAGCCCTAAGACCAGCATCAACAGCAATGATAAACTTTCCTGCAAAATTAGAATTTTGTTCTAGTCTACGTAAGTGCTGTATGTAAGCTAAAGAAGTTAATTTGAGGGGAGTAGAAGTTCTTGCGCTTCTTGCTGTATCAATGCCTCGCTGTGCACTAGACCATATATTACCTTTCGCAGATGCTTTCACCTTGCCTTTGAATTTGACCATTTCCCTTTTAAATACAGTATTAAGCTCTAGGTGAGCTTGCTTAGCTCTGTTACCTAGCTTGATTAGTTCTAACTTAGGTTGCTTGTTTTGCGATGCTTTTCTTATTTCAATCAAGCTAGTTTGGTATTTTAGAATTGCTTTTCCAAATGAGCTCAATCTTACTTGGCTTGACTCTAGGGAAGTAAATGCCGCACCAGTAGCGGCAATAGCGTCAAAATTTCTACCTAAAAATTTTAGTTCTGTCAGTTTTCTCACTTTGTCCACGTATGGGGAGATTTCTGCGTCATATAGTGCGGCAATAGCCAAGGCATCTTCATCACCGAAGCTGTTTACTATAGTACTGACATTTCTTTTTGTATGCTGAGGCCAAGACACAGTACTGTCAAGTGCGCAAGCTATGTCAGGACGAGAACGCCTAAAGTCACTCATATCCCCAGACTGTGGAGATCTTAAAATAAAGGGAGTTCCTTGAGGTATAAAATTACCTATAATATGAGGGTTATCTTCTCTAAATCGCTTTAGTTGCTCTAAATCACTAGTGTTAAATGGTAGGCTTGCTCTGCTTTTTGTATTAAAGCATAAATCAAATGAGACATGATATTTCCTTGTATCTAAAATTAATCCATCAGATATCAAAAAATAACACACTTGAAATGTTGAAATCAAGAATACAGCGTGTTCATGCGATTTTCGTAATGATTGAACTATATGAGAAATAGTATTAATACAAGGCAATATCCAGAGGATTATCGTTGAATAAAACAAGGTTCATTTTATTTAGATCACTAATCCCTACTTAATAAGCGCTAAATACGCTAAAATTACAGGCTACTTTTTTAGCAATGAGCCCGTAATATTCATGACCTCAGCAACAAGCCCTAGTACTTTTAACGATCTTGGCCTTATTCCAGAGCTACAAGCTCGTTTAACCGATTTGGAATATACCCAGCCTACACCTATTCAAGCTAAGGCCATTCCAAGTGTACTTGCAGGTAGCGATTTAATTGCGGGGGCAAATACCGGCTCAGGTAAAACTGCGACGTTTGCGCTGCCTATGCTACAAAAGATGTTCGTTGAGCAAGGTAGTAGAAAACCAGCGAGTAAAGGTAATTTTGTAACGGGGCTTATTTTAGTACCTACCCGTGAGCTTGCTACGCAGGTGGCCGATAGCGTTAAATCGTATTCTGCTAACTTTAATGGCGCAATTAAAACGGTGGCCGTGTTTGGTGGTGTGTCGGTTAATACACAAATGCAGGCACTGCGCGGCGGCGCCGATATTATTGTGGCAACACCTGGTCGCTTGCTTGATTTAATCTCAAGCAATGCGATTAAGCTCGATAAAGTAACTACGCTTGTGCTTGATGAAGCCGACCGTATGCTAAGCCTTGGCTTTACCGAAGAGCTGGCTGACCTTTTAGCGTTAATGCCTGCTAAAAAACAAACCATGTTGTTTTCAGCGACCTTCCCAGAGCAAGTCACACAATTAACGCAAGAACTACTAAATAACCCAGTTGAAATACAAGTACAAAACAAAGACGAAAGCACCTTAGTACAGCGCGTATTTACAGTTAATAAAGGCGAAAAAACTACGGTTTTAGCGCATTTAATTAAAGCGCATAAATGGCGCCAAGCACTTATTTTTGTAAACGCTAAAAAAGACTGTGAGCATTTAGCCAGTAAACTTGAAAAACGCGGTGTGAATGCACAAGTGTTCCATGGCGATAAAGGCCAAAGTGAGCGTACTCGTGTAATTGAAAAATTTAAAGCCGGCGAAATAGAGGTGCTTATCGCAACCGATATTGCTGCACGTGGTTTAGATATTGAAAAGCTGCCAGTGGTAATAAACTTTAATCTACCACGAAGTCCTTCTGATTATATGCACCGTATTGGTCGAAGCGGCCGTGCTGGTGAAGTAGGCTTAGCGCTTTCATTGGTTGATTACGAAGATTTGCATCACTTTAAAATAATCGAGAAGAAAAACAAACTACGCCTAGAGCGTGAAGAAGTAACCGGTTTTGCTGTAAACCAAGCTAATCTTGATGCTGCACAGGCGCTTAAAAATGAAAAGCCAATGGCAAAACCAGAAGGCACAGGCAAGAAAAAGAAAAAAAATAAAGCCGATGATATAGATGATGTATGGAGTGGCTGGCGCCGTAAGTAACAATAGAGCTAAATAAATAGCTGTAAAAAACTCGTAATTAGTAGACCTAATTACGGGTTTTTTGTTTTGTGGCTTTAACTTAAAGCGTTAGTTTTAAATTAATGGTCGTGATCTTCATCTTCTATTTCTTGTGCAATCCCTAACCAGGTAATGCTTGCAGGTGGAAAAGTTAACTCTAGCTCACTTTCAATTTCTAAGTCTTCAAGGTGTACTTGCACAACGTGCTGAGCAATCGGGTCGGCAACGTAAGCAAACTGACCATTTTGCGCAACTGTCATGCTAAAGTTCATGCCCTCAGGCATGGTCGATACATCTTGCTCGGTAATATCAACTTGGCCTTCAAGCTCCCAATGCATTTCGCCATCATGGTCGTGTGCGCTAAATACATTTAAAAAGCCTAAGCTGTCTAATATTAAAAAGTCCTCGCCATGGGCAGAAAAAGAGTACGACACGGCACTTGCGCCATCAGCTAGTTGCCATTCTAGTTCTTCCATTTGTGCTGTTGCAGGGTTAATAGTTACAATTACTGCTTCGCCGCCACCATGGCCAGATGCTACGCCAATAAAGGTCTCGCTATCTTCGTGGCCATAAATACTACCAATACGTAAATCGCCAACGGCTGCAATGTTCGCTATTTTTTCAGCTTCGTATTCATCATCGTGCTGGTGGGCTAATAACACACCATCGCTACAGCCAAATACTACGTAGTCGTGGTTTTGTGCCGCACCGTGTAAATCAGGACACGTCAGCTCTAAGGTTTGTTCAAGCTCGTATTCACCATCATGAAAATGATAAACACCTACTTGGTCTGGCAGTACTTTAGCAACCGATGTGCTTTCGCTGTCATCACGGCGAAGTGTTGATAATAAATGCTCACCGCGTGGCTCTGCTACGCCGTGCATATTAATATCGTAGCTAATACTCGGTAGTGTTGCTGTTGCGCTGGTTATGTCGTTATCTGTTAATACTTCAACAGAGGCAACCGTACCTGAGTCTGCATCACCATCATAAAAAACAGCTAATTGCCCGTCGTGAGTTATTAAGTGTGTAGGGCGACTGCCACTTGTTAACTCATAGCTGCTAGCCGCTGGGCTTTGCTCGTAATCGTGCAGGTGCTCGCCATGGTCTTCACGCCATAAACCACCATCAATAAAGCCTAAGTAATCTTGAGCGCGGCTAGCAATAACGGCATAACGAAAATCAGGTGATGACGACAGCGTGTTTGAATCATTCGTCAGGGTAAATGTTTCAAGTAAAGCGTTGTCATCTAGGTCATAAAAGCTGGCTTCGTTGCTGTTGCCTGCAAGCACAGCTAATCTGCCTAATGAATCAATTGTGTAGCCATCATCATGGTCGTGATCATCGTCATGATCGTGCTCGTCCTCTACAACAATAGGATCTTTTTCTACAATATTAGTCTCTGCATCGCCACAGGCTGTAATAAATGTAGTGCTAATAGCCAGTGCAATAAGCTTTAATTTGTATAGTTTTTTCATGTTTATTTCCTTTAATTATAATTTTTTAATGCTTAAAAATAACCGCGAATGCCTAGCGCAAAGCTACGCCCTGGACGTGGTGCTATATCTTTTACAAACGAGCTGTGCACGCGTGCTTCTGTATCTGTTAAGTTGGTGCCTCGCAGGTACACAGACATATCTTGGTTTAATACTGAAAGGTCGTAAGAGATGCTTGCATCAACCAATGTGTAACCGCCTGTGGCTGTTTCTTGTGGGGCTGTGCGGTCTTGCTTTTGATAGCGAGTAACGTGAATATGCGCACTTAATTTATCTGTTTGATAGCTTAACTCGCTACCAAAACGAAGCGGTGGTGTACGGGGTAAATCGCCGCCGTCTTTAAGGCGTGCACGCACGTAATCAGAGAATAAATCTACTTTAAATTCATCGGTTAATTGCCACGCAATTTGCGCTTCAAACCCGTGTAAAATTACGTCGCCTGTTTTAAATAAATAAACCGGCAGTTCTGATGAATGGTCGTGTTCGTCAGCGCCTTCTTCTTCATCGCTATGGTCGTGGCCACTTTCAGCGAATAAACCAGTGTCTATTTGGTAATAGTAGTTATCTACTTGGTTGTAGAAGGCATTTAAAATAAAGCCAATATCACCTTGGGTTTTACGAAAAGTTAAATCGATATTATTGGCTGTTTCTAGGTCAATTGCTTGATCAGATAAACCTAAATGACCGTCTTCACCTAAATTAAATAGTGCGCCTACTTCGTAAGTGCCAGTGCCAATGTGCGGCCCAAACGATAACAACTCAGAAGCAGAAGGCGCACGTTCAGATCGCGATACCGACAGCCCTAAATTATAGTTAGGTGTAAAATCCCACACTACGCCTGCCGATAAACTGATTGGTGTAAATTCATGCTCTACGTCAAATACACGAGTGGTTTCTGCGCTTTCTTCGTGGTCGTGATCATGCTCGTCGGCTTCTTCTACTTCATCGTGTGCGTGAGCGTCAATATTTGGCAGTAATACGTCACCTGCTTCAATTGTTACACGCTCTATGCGCCCACCTAACTGTACTAAAAAATCACCAAAGTGCCTTTCTTCCATCAGCGCTACAGCAAAGCTTTCGGTTTCTGATGGAGGAGTAAAGGCCTCTTCACCTTGCGCTTCAACATCGCTTTGTTTGTAATGAAAACTAATGCCGCCATTCCACTCGCTAAATTGGTTATGTAGTAGGTCTATACGTAATTCGTTTGTTTCGTTTTTAAAAGTAGTGCCTACTGCCCCACCCTCAATTTCAGCGTGTTCGTAGTCAGTGTGGCCAACACGCAGGTTTACTTTGTTTAGCCATTTATTATCTAGGTTGTACTCACCTAATAATTGCACTTTAGTTTGCTCTAAATCAGCAAATACGCTTTCTTCTTCGTCGCTGTGTTCTTCCTCTTCTTCCTCGCCGTGCGTATGGCCTGGAATACCGTATTGACGATTAAATTGCTCTACTGCTAAGCCAATAAAGCCGTTATCCATTAAATAGCTAGCGCCAACAGTAAAACCATCAGACTCTTCATTACTGTTTTCAACTTTGTAATCGCCACGATGCTCTTCGCCGTCGCTATCTATATCAGCAGCTACAGGTACCTCGTAGTCGTCGGCTTCACGCCAAAACGCATCGGCATAAAAAGCAAATGAATCGGTACCTGTGGTGGCATTAAAAGAGGCCACTTTTTGGTTATCAACCGAGTTATGTTCTACGTTCCACTCGCCGCGTGTTGTGCTATCAGTTGGTACGCGGTTATCTACCACATTAACCACACCGCCAATCGCGCCGCTGCCATAAAACAATGTTGCTGGGCCGCGTAATACTTCAATTTGTTGTGCGGTAGACGCCTCTGATGCAACAGAGTGATCGGGGCCAACGCGCGACACATCACTTACATCAAGGCCATTTTGAGTAATAAGTACACGAGGGCCGCTTAAACCACGAATAATAGGTGTGCTGGCTACCTTCCCGTGAAAGTTAGTATTAACGCCTGGAAGTTTTTCAAGGCTGTCGCCAAGGGTTGCAGCTTGTTGTCGTCTTAGTTGTTCGCCAGATAAAACACTAACAGGCGACGCAGATTCCATTGCCGACATATGAATAGGGGTTGCTTCAATATCAATAACTTCAATAGGCGAGCGCTTTAAATTAAAAGTAACCGATTGGTTATCATCATTCGTTATTGTTATATCGCGATGAAGGTGAGCATAACCAGGGGCTACAACATGTAGCTCTTTTAAGCCATTGTTTAGCTCTGCTATTACAAATTTACCGTTTTCATCGGTGGTTACTTTAAGGTCTGAGCCTTCAACTTTTACTGTTGCATTGGTAACTACTTTACCTTTGTTGTTTAAAACAACGCCCTCTATTGTGGATGCAAGCACACTTGCAGGTAATAAAGCTGCTATGAGAACAGCTAATTGTGATCTACGTTTCATTTGACTACCTTGGTGGATGTTATATTATATCAATTATGTGGGAAATGTTATAATGTATCAATAGTAATTAACTGTTGTTACTAAAATGTCTCCTTAAAAGTAACGCTTTTGAGTAGAGGCACTAATTTAGTAGAGGAAATAATGAAGTCGAGTCAAAGTGTTATGGATCGTATGGCGATTGGGTTATCGTTAATGTGTACAGTGCATTGTTTTGTAACCCCGGTTATTTTAGCGCTATTGCCAAGCTTTGCTGTACTGCAAATAGATAGTGAACAATTTCATTTATGGATTCTTGCAGCGGTATTACCCACCAGTTTATTAGCATTGAGCCTAGGCTGTAAAAAGCATAAGCGTAAGCGTTACATGGCCTGCGGCGTTATTGGGCTGTCTTTTATGATATGTGCGGTATTGCTAGGGCATGAAATAGCCGAAAAAGCGCTAACCTTAATAGGCTCAGCGTTTATTGCTGTAGCTCATTGGTTTAATTATCAACAATGCCTTAAACAAAATGAGGATAATTGCCCGTGTTCAAGCGCTGAATCTGATCAGATAGCTTAGCGTTTTCAGTGCTACAAACAGCTAACATGTAGCACTGCCTTTCAATATTTAACTTTGTTTTTTAATAGCCTAAAGCTAAAAGTGAGTTAAAGTAGTCATTCAATATCGATTATTACGCTTGGCTTAGGTTAATTAATATAAATGAATACTGCTTTAAAATCCCTGCTGCTACTTTGCGCTTTAGTGTGTTTAAAATTAAGCGCAAATACTCCGTACCAAATCCCTAGAAGTAGTGTTATTGAGTTAACTGAGCCTGCTACTAAACGGGTATACCCTGTTTTTATTCAGCTCCCTAAGTCATATAAAAAGCAGCCTGAAAAAATATATCCGGTTATTTATTTAACCGATGCACCGTATATGTTTCCTATTGTGGCGGGTGCTACACGGTTTCCTATGAATAGCGGCAATATGCAGGAGGCTATTATTGTGGCCATTAGCTACGAAAAAGGATCTAGAGGGTCTAATAGTCGAATTAGAGACTACACCCCAAATAAGGCTCAAAGCTGGAAAAAGCAAACCGGTAACGCTCAAAATCATGCGCTGTTTTTAAAAAATACTGTGCTGCCATTTATACAAAGTAACTACCGAGCAAGTAGCACACAAAAAACCTATATAGGTAATTCTTTAGGCGGGTTATTTGGTGCCACTATTTTATTTACGATGCCCGATTTATTTAACAATTATATTATTGGCAGCCCATCGGTTTGGTTTAACAGCAATGCAGTATTAGCGCTACAAGCACATAAGCCTAAAGTGCCTACAAAGGTTTATATATCGGTTGGGGCAAAGGAAACGCCAAGCTTTGGTGAAGGGCAAAATATGGTGGCAGGGGCAAAGCTATTAACGCAAAAAATTAATGCACTTAGCAGTGACAATATTGAATTAAAAAGCGTTGTTATTGAAGGGGCGAGCCATGCAACCGCATTTCCTACTACAGCAATACAAGGGCTTGATTGGGTGTTGGGAATGACACCAATCGACTTAAATATTTAATCATTCTAACGTGCTAAATAGAGCGCTAACAGCGTTATAAATTTCTCATGTAGAACAGCTACATGTCGATATTTATGCCTTGTTATCACGCTATTTATCTGTCGCTATAAATGCCTAATAACTTAACACGATTGGTGTAGCCAATAAGCCCTAAAAAGCACTAAAAGCTTAGGCGCTTTCAAGTTTCTTTTTCCAGTTTACCAGCACTTCAATAAACTCAGGGCCTATACCACAGCAGCCACCAATAATGCTTGCGCCCTGGCTGTGCCATTTTTTAGCAAAGTCTAGATATTCTGAAGGTGAAATATCGCGATACGCTTGTGAGCCTTCGTTGGCTTTGTAATCGCGTGCTATAGGTGTAAAGCCATTAGCAAACGCCCCTAAAACAACACTTTTATTTTGCTTGGCTAATACTGCGTTGGTATCGCTAAAGGCTTGATCTATAACTTCAGGTATTGAGCAGTTAAAGAAAATACCAGCAACATTTTGTTGAAGCAAAGCCGTTACTGCGTCACTTACCAGCTCACCAGAGCGAAGTGTCGCTTGCTCGCTTATCACATCAGTTAAAGTAAATGCGTAATAACATGGCTTGTTTGAGCCTTTAAGGACGCTTGCCATAACGTGCGCTTCTTCAATACTCGATATGGTTTCGCCAATCCATAAATTTACGTGCTCGTCTTGCGCTTTGTATAGTGTATCTAAAATAGTAAATGCGCGTTCGCTTTCAAATAGTTCAGGGCGGTAAGAGCCAAATGCTGGTGGTAATGAACCTGCTACTAATACATTTTTTTTAGCATTTTGAGCTACTTCTTTTGCAATAACGGCAGCTTGCTGTGCAAGGGCTGCGCCTTGAGCTTGATATAACTCTTCACCTAAATGAAAGGGCACACAGGCGTAGCTGTTAGCTGTAATTATTTCAGCACCGGCATCTATAAAACCTTGGTGTGCTTGGGTTACAAAATGCGGGGCTTCTATTAGTGCTTGTGCGCTCCAAAGTGGCTGTGAGAACGGTGCGCCAATGCGCTTAAGTTCACGTCCCATGCCGCCATCTAAAATAGTTACTTTATTCATTGTGGGTTTCTGTATATCTAAACTATATGGCGTTATTCAAACATACTTTTTAAATAATTATAATGAAACTTCATCAGGTTGAGCATGAATAAAGCTAAACCTATTAAATGAGTTATAAAAATGCACAAAAAAAGCGACTACCTAATAAGGTGTCGCTTTTTTAGTAGGTATTATTAGCTTACTTATAAAAGGCTTCAACAGTGCCTTTTCTTGTAAGTAAAAGTGGTTGTCCGCGACGATCAAGCCCTTTTGGAGATGCAAACTTTATCCAACCTTCGCTGATGCAGTATTCTTCAACATCAAAACGCTCTTTGCCGTTGAACGTGATACCAATATCGTGTTCAAAAACTTCTTCCACATGATGTGGGCTGCGTGGGTTAATAGAAAGGCGATCTGGTAAAGCAGGTTTTGCGGTAGTGTCGTTCATGGTCATATTCTATATTGAATGAAGTATGCGCTATTGTAGGCAATACAAAGCTTTCGCTCAAGAGAGATAGTAGTAAATGTGTTTAAAAATGCACTAATTAATGAGTTGCGGATACAAATGAGATTGCGCTTGGAAAATATTTACTGAGGAGGTTTTGAAGATATTCGACTAAATAATTATGAAGGTAAATATATTAATGGGCTATTGCTAACCCATTCAATTGTTAAGCAATTAGATGCTAACAATGTTCTCGGCTTGTGGGCCTTTTTGACCTTGAGTAACAGTAAACTGTACACGTTGGCCTTCAGCTAAAGTTTTGAAACCGTCGCCAGAGATCGCGCTGAAATGTGCGAACACGTCTGCGCCAGATTCTTGCTCGATAAAACCAAAACCTTTTGCTTCGTTAAACCATTTTACTGAACCAGTAGTTGTATTAGACATAATATGTATCCTAAAAAATTAATATAAGTGTGCCTGAAAAGAGGCGATTGAGCCGGAAAAAATAGTTAACTTGAGGATATCGTGCAGGATTATTACTAAAACAACTCGGTACTAACAAATAAAACAAAACTTCTTTCAAACTAGTATTCAAAATGGG
>NZ_AUTI01000260.1:0-11236 GCF_000497995.1 Pseudoalteromonas sp. TB25 | reverse complement strand
TGGTAAAATAGTTGCTGGGTGTAATACTTTTGCGCCAAAGGTTGCCATTTCAGCGGCTTCGTCAAAACTTAAGCGTGCAATAGGCGTCGCTTTTGCGCACAAACGCGGGTCGGTGCTAAAAATGCCCACTACGTCGGTCCAAATATGCACACTTTTAGCGTTAATCGCTTCAGCTAGTAATGCAGCGCTATAGTCAGAACCACCACGTCCTAGCGTTGTGGTGTGACCGTATTCGTCACTACCAATAAATCCCTGAGTTACAATTACTTGAGCGTCTAATAACGGAATTAAATGCTCTTTAGCAGCTTGCGCTGTGGCTGAAACATTGGGCGTTGCTTTGCCAAATTGGCTGTCTGTTTTAAGCACCTTGCGCACATCAAAGCGATCGGCATTTAAGCCCTGTAAACGAAGTACCTGTGCAAATAAATACGACGACAAACGCTCACCAAAGCTAAGTAGCTCGTCGTGTTGCTGATCGGTTGTTAGTGGCTCTTGAGCCAATGTTTGAAATGCTTTTAGGGTTTCGTTAAAGCCAACAGCTAAATCGGCATCTAGCGATAATTCATCTAAAATAGTTTGTTGAATAGCAAGAACGCCATTTATGTGTTCTTGGCGCTCACTTGAAGTAATGCTTGATTTACACAGTGCAACTAAGTGATTAGTTACGCCGGCACTGGCGCTCACGGCAACAATACGTACGCTTTTATCTGCAACAATAATTTCGCTACAGCGACTCATCGCTTCAAAATTTGCAACACTTGTTCCGCCAAATTTGGCAACGATGTAATCTGATTTTGCGCCTGATACTGTTTGTGGCACTGATTGGGTAGTCATTTAGTCTCCTTTCGCGGTATCCAAACCGCAATAAAACAAGAAGAACTTGGCAAAGGAATGCTTGAAGATAAGTCCACTGCCAGAAGCTCTCCACCTATATTGGTGACAGTTTTGAGGATTCAGCCCCATAAACCGAAAAACAATGACGACGTACCATTATTTTCCTCGGCGAGTACTTCCCTCCTTAATGATCATCGGCTTTCGTCGCCTAACATTAAGTACCTAAGTATCGCACCTCTTCTGAATGCTTTATTAACCAGTGGCTAATAAAACAAAACCCCACTAAGTAGCGGGGCTTTGAAAGTTATCGTTTAGACGTCTAGCTGTCAAGCATTTAATAATTTATGAGTTAAATAAAACTGCCCATGTAATACGAGCCCGCATATCCAACCGTGTAACAAATTAATAAATGCAGCGATAAACGCAAGTAGCTCATAAAGGTAAGCGCTTTAACTTTACTCATGGCAATAATGCCCGCAGCCGAACCAATAATAAGCATTGAACCGCCCACACCCGTTGCATACGTAAATGACAACCAATGTTGTTGGCTCATTACTATATTGGCTTTTAATAATGCAGCGGTAAGCGGTACGTTATCGACCCCAGCTGATAATATGCCCATTAAGTAGTTTGCGTATTCTGGTGCCATTACCGTGTATAGGTCGGTAAATTTACTCAACATACCAATTTCTTTAAGTGCACCTACAAGTAAAAGTACGCCTACAAAAAACAATAATGTGTCGTATTCTATATCGCGAACAAAATCGATTATGTCTTTGTTTATGTCTTTTTTACGCATTAAAAATTGCGCCACTAAAAACATCACTGATAAGCCAAACAAAAAGGTTAATAAAGGCGGTACGCTGTAAATTACACTCAGCGTAAGTGTGCTCACTACGGTAGATAAAAATATAACAGCAATGGTTATGTCGGTTTTTTCAATGCGGGTTTTACCTGCACTAGCAAACTCAACACGCCCTTTCATACCTATAGACAGTAACGCGGCAAGCAGCATAACGCTTGCAAGTGCTGGCGCTATAAGTAGTAATAAATGAGCAATGGTTACTTTGCCATCTAAAAATATCATTAGTGTGGTTACGTCACCTGTTATTAGCGATACCCCACCTGAGTTCACTCCAAACACAATAAGCGTGGCGTATTTAATGAGTTTTTTAGGTTCAAGCTTTAACGACATAACAACCGCAAGCGATATAAGCGTCGCTGTTACGTTATCTGAAATCGACGAAAACAAAAACGCAAAACCACCCACCAAAAACATGAGCTTTTTTTCGCTAATACTTTTTGGCATAACACGGTGCACAATATTTTCTATAAACCCCTTTGAATTTAAATACGCGACAAAGGTCATTGCAGCCATTAAAAATAGCCATAATGAGGCAATTTCTAAAATATTTTCATTTAAAAGATGTTGAATCGTATCGGGGCTTTGCCCGTGTAGGGGGTATATAAAAAGAAGAATCCAGCAAAGCGTACCAAAAAACAGCGTGGTTTTAGCTTTATTTACATGGATTATATCTTCTATAACGATCAGTAAAAATGCAATCGCTATCAGGGTTAGAATAATCGAGGAAACCATGGTAGTTAAACAACCTTTGATATAGTTTTAAAGAACACACAAATAACATTCCATTTCATGTGCCTATTTTCGGCGCGAATTTTAGCACTGCCTCTATGCAAAAACTATTATTAAATGGTCTTAAAAACGAATACTATATACAGACAAGGTTAATTAAAAATACGTAATAATGAGTCTTCTAAAAGAACTCAATAATAAAATACTAGGATGTTGTAACCCCTTATGATCCCAGCTAAAAAGCTGCTAAACACCATAACCGAACATTGGGGTGTATTAGAGCTATTATTTAAACGTTTTAAAATGGCTGACTTTAGCCTAAAAGACGTACAAAACGCGATTAAGCAAAAGCAGCCTACGTGGTCAAACGAACGCATTTATAAAGAAACAAATCGTTTGTTAAATCAAGATATTTTAATTCCACTGGCTAAATCCTCTCAGCTTGAAATAAATCGTGCTATTGCTGATTTTGCTACTTTTTTACTGCAAGAAGAGCATTTAGGTTTAGCGCAAGAAATTAGCGTATTAGTAGACGACCTGGCACGTTTAGGAAATCGCCTAGATAACGCTGGCGAAATAGAAGACTTTGACGATTTACGCCGCTACAGCCGCATTATGGATGATCGGGTGCGTAAAATAATGAAGCTCTATACGCACAACGAAAACGCTATTTTAAATATTGTTGAACAAGCTAAATCTAATAATGCGGTGCAATCGCTGCAAAAGCGTTATAAAGCGGTAATAGAAGCGTTTGACGAATACATAGAGCCCATGCTTGAAATGGTTGATATTCGTGGTGAGTTTCATGCATGTTTTACCCTCATTGAAGAGCAAATAAGTAAGCAAATACTGCACATTGAGCGCTCAGGTAAAGCGTATAACGACAAACGTATGCTGGAGCAATTACGTACCCGTATACTCGAAATGCATTTAATGGGCCGAGAAAGCTTACGTAAAAGTGCCGATATGCTTATGCCACTGCGCGAGGAGCTACGCCGTAATAACTTAATTACTCGCCAAGCAGCCAAAGTACTTGGGCTTGTACGTAAAAATGGCGTAGACAATATGCTAAGTGCTGTGCAACCACATTTTGTAAGCGACGCGCAGCGATATTCGCTTGGTCAGCAACGCCATATTGTGGCTTACATGGCAAGCTTGGTTGAATTTGAACACGAAGAATACCAATTGCCTGACCAGCAAGACGTGCCTGCATTTGTTACGCCTAATATTCCTGACTACAACGATGTTAAAACCAACTTTGCTAAGCGCTTTAATAAAAAACGCAAAAAGCCGCAGCCCTTGCTGCAATTTTTAGACGAAAGCTATCCAGATCTCGATGCCGACGAAATGCTATTTTTGTATCAAAAATTAGTCAGCGACAGCGATATTAAAATAATTCAAAGCGATGAAAAAGCCCGCGTAAAAATTGCCGGTCAGCACTTTTCTTTATATCCATTTAATTCAGAGCCTCAGCCAGATTCAAAGGCAGGTAAATAAACCATGACACACATAAACTTAGACGAGCTAACCCATCTACAAGCCATTAATAAAAAATTAGTAGCGGGTTATCACATTTGCGAGCAAGACAACGTAATGTGGCAAGAGCTTGACCAACACATAGAAGACTACACCGCCCTATTTACCGCTTTAGGTAACGATTTAAAACACGACAGCCGTGGCTTTTATTATTTTGGTAGCGACGAAAGTACGCCAAATATGGGCAAAATATCTCGCGCTATCGCGCTCACCATTTACATTTTAATTGAGCACTACGCCAATACGGGTAAAGACCCAATGCGCGCATTGTTTGACGACGTAAACGATTTAGAGCTTATGCAAACGCTGGTGCAAATTAACAAACATTTGTTTGATCAGCTTGAGATATTTTCGGGATCGGATTTGCGTAAAGACGTTTACCTGCGCATGGTGCGCTTAGGTTTAGCCCGTGAACTAGAAGGCGGCTTTATGCTACAAGCGCCAATTCACCGCTACATAGATGCACTCATGGAAGTAAACGAAGAAACCTACATTACAGAGGACGAGGAATGAAAAATCTATACGGACTAAGCAAACTCGCCCTACTTAACACCGCAGGCTATGCAAAATGTGTGATCCCGCTTGATAAAAGCAGCTCTATTTGCGCGCCCAATAACACCGGTAAAAGCTCGGTTATTAACGCCCTGCAGTTTCCGCTTATTAACGATTTACGCTTAACAGAATGGGACGGACACGATTTAGATGAAACCCGTAAGTTTTATTTTTCATCCGATCAGTCGTACATTTTACTAGAAGCTAACTTGCCTCATGGCTCGGTAGTAATAGGCGTGGCAGGCCTTGGTAAAATTGCCGGTTACGCGCATCAGTACTTTTGTTATCAAGGAAAGCTTGATTTAGAGCAGTACACGCAAGGTAAAACTATTATTAAATTTACCAAGCTGTTCAACCATTTAAAATCGCTTAACTACAACCCTATTGAGCTTAAAGCACAAGAGTTAAACGCGCTACTTACTGGCGGCGCAACGCCTTTTGACGGCGACATTAACCTAAAAATGATCCCGCTTAATAATGTGCAAGACTCCTCTATTTATAAAGAAATATTTAGACGTATTCTTAACTTACACAAATTAGGCGCAAGCGACGTAAAACGCTTTATGTTACGCGTGTTTGAACGCCATATGTCGAACTCTAAAGTCGACTTTTATGAAGTATGGCGTCGCTCATTTGATAAAGTAAATCGCTCAAAACGCGAATTAAAAGCCCTTGAGTCAATGCAAGAGCCAATAGCCGCGCTTGAATCAATGCTTGAAAACCAAACCGTGCTTAAAGGTAAATTAGCCGCATACGCGCCTAAAATTGACCAAGCACTGATTGATTTTGATACCTATCAAGAGTCGCAACTCTCTGAGCTTGCCATAGCCCTTGAAGATATAGAGCACGAAAAACACGAGTTTGAGCAAAAGCAAAGCCTATACGTACAGCAATCGCGTGATATAGAGCGCAGACAAACTCAAATTGAGCAGTGGTTTTTAGATTACGATGCGCTTAAAAGCGAGTTTGAACTAGTAAATAAAGCCACCCTTAAAACCAGCCTGACTCAGTTAAAGCAAGATTACGAGTCGCTTTCGCACTCTATAACTAGCGCACAAGGGCAAAGCCTGCACACGCTTGACTACCGCATCAGCGAAACACAAAAACAAATTAAGAGCCTAAAGCTGCAACTTAAAAATCTTGAATTTAATTTGTTTACCCGCATGCGCGAAGACCTCTCGTTAAAAGAAGTAGAAGAAATATCGCGCATTTTAAACCCTGATATTCTCTCGTTTGCAACCACCACTAATGGCGATATAACCATTGATGACGAAGACGCGTTTGGGGAATTTTTATCGCTATTAAGTGAAAACGTTAAAGGCGGCGTCTTAACGCTACCAGGTGCGAGCATTAAGCTTAAAAAGCTCTCGCCTGTGCAAATGCAAAGCGGCGAAAACAAAGAGCAATTAACCGCTCAGTTAAATGCACTTGAGCATTCACTTAAAGAGTTTAAGCAACAGCGCGATGTTGCTGCAAACGTTGCCGACAAGCAAAAAGAAAAAGACGCGTTATACGATGAGCTTATGAGTGCAGAGAGCGCGCTAAAACGCTTAGAGCAGTTTGATGTAATGCAGCTATCGGTTGAAGCGCAAGCCATGCTAAAAGAGCAGTTATTAGCTGAGCGCGAACAAGTTGACGACTACTTGCAAGATATTCAAAAAAATAGTGGCTCAATTGCCGATCGTCGCTCGTTAATTAAATCGAAACAAGAGCAAATTGATCGCCAAACTGAGCGCTTACGCCAAGTTAAGAGCGAGCGAATTGACCACACGCTTGATTTATACAGCGGTAAAGTAACCCCGTATATGATTGATATTACAGTCGACTTTGATAACTTAAGCGACCTTGTTCATCACTTTAATAAAGACTGCCAAGAGCTGCGTAATTTTGACATAAACGTACGCAACACCTATTTGCATGTATATAACGCGGGTATTACTAAATTCGACAACGAAAATGACGAATACACTAAATATCAAAAGCTAATAAGCGCCTTTCATAATATTGATAACGAACGCGATGCCGTTGAGCGCCAAGCGCGTGTTGCGCTTACCGAGGTTGCCGCAACGATTAAAGGCTTGCGAGAAGATTTAGACCGACTTCGCCGCGAAATGAATAGCTTTAATAAAGGCATAAGCCAGCACCGAATTTCAAACCTGCAAGCGTTTAAAATTAACGTAATACCTCGCAAAATGCTGGTTGATAGTATCGATACCATTATCAGTACGTCGCATCAGTTTGAGCAAGGTGACACGCTTGATTTACTTAGCCAAGAACCGTACAGCGAAAGTGCGGTAAACGAAGCAAAAGATCACTTAATTAAACTCGCATCAGATAAAGCGGGCTTAACACTTACCGATTTATTTGATATTCGATTTGAAGTAGTTAACCGCGCAGGTGAAACCGAACACTTTGAAAAAATAGATTCTGCAGGTTCAAACGGCACACGTATTACGATTAAGTTATTGTGTGGCATGTTGTTTATTCGTTACTTATTAAGCGATCAGGAACAAAACCTATACCGTATACCTATTTACATAGATGAAGCGGCCGACATTGACCCACAAAATCAAAAAGCAATTATAGAAACCGCACTAAGCTTTGGTTTTGTTCCTATATTTGCCTCAGTTAAGCCGCAAATAAGTTGTGACTACATTGTGCCGATTCGCTCGGTAAAAGACGGTGCACAAAACTGGGTAGATGAAAAAGATTGGATTGAAGTTGAACACAATTAATTGGCCGTTAAGGCAAACCAACTAAACTAAAATATAGGACGTTTAAATAATACACATTTAAACTATGTGTGTTATTTTAAATTAATGCATTCTATTGGAGCAAACGTAATGAAAAATATACTTATTGTTGCAGCGCTAGCACTACTTACAGCCTGTACACAAACCCCTGATTGGGATTACGATAAATCAGCCAACTTTAGTAATTTTAAAACATTTGCTTGGGTAGAAAACGCCAGCCTAACTAAAGACACAAATAATTACCAAATTAATGGCCTAATGGAAAAACGTGTTCGCACTGCCGTTAACGCAGAACTGAGCCAAACACTAGGTATGAGCTTAGTTGATGCAGCAAATGCTGATGTACTTGTTAACTATCATGCATCGGTAGATAAAGAGCTTGAAGTAGATACATTTAATGTAAACTACCGCCCGCATTGGGGTTATTGGGGTACTGGTTTTCAACGTGACACAACCGCGCGTGAATACGAAGTGGGCACACTGATTATTGATATTGTAGACCGTGAATCTAACCAGCTAGTATGGCGCGGCGCAAAAGAAGGCCGATTAAAGAAAAACCAATCGCCAGAACAACGTGAAGCATCAATTAATAAGACAGTGAGCGAAATATTAAGTAACTTCCCGCCGCAAAAGCAGCAGTAAGTTAAAATTAGCTATAAGTAAGTTTTAAAAAAGCTCACAGTACGTGAGCTTTTTTGTGGGTATGTATTTTTGGGACTTCAGGTTTAAATAATTATGAGCTGCGCTCGTCACGTCAGCAAGCTGCACGTCTACAAAAAACACCGCGTCAAACTTTACCCGTAGGCGCTAAGCTTGCTTACGCGAGAAGCGATAGCTTCTAATTACTTATCTTTGTGCGCTTACCCTACTCAAATTTACGATTTATACTTATGCAATAACTCAAGCGGTATATGGCAGTAATCATCAGGATAATTAGTTAAACGGTCTTGATGCTCAGGATCGCTTGGCACGTAGTTAGTTAGCAGCTCTACCCCTACCACAATTTTATCGGCATCACTGCGCTTGTTTATATAATTGCTTGCTGCATCTAAATGGCTTTGGTTTTTGCTATAAATAGCAGTGCGGTATTTAGGGCCTACGTCATCCCCTTGTTTATTAATACTGTATGGGTCAATAATTTCAAAAAAGTAGTCATACAGCTTATTTAGGCTAACGACTTTTAAATCAAAAATGACCTTTACGCATTCGGCATAACCATCGTATTCGCCGTCAGTGGTTTTGCTTGTACCATTAGCGCGACCTGCTTCAGTACTTATTACGCCTGGTAAGTGCTTTAAAAACTCTTGTACGCCCCACAGGCAGCCACCAGCAAAGTAAATAGTATTATATTCTTTAGTATCCATTATAAATGTTACCTAATAAGTAATTATACCGATTGCATTAAAATAATGTTCTATTATAGCGCCAAGAAAATAGCGCAATAACAAGGCGAAAATTATGACATATAGTTGTTCTATATAAATAATTTTTAACGCAGTGAGTGCGCTATTTAATACGATAGAATGACCACGTTTTTAATAAAGCCGGTATTACGTAAATGGTTATCAAATGCAGTTATTAACAAATTAATGTACAATCGCGCACAAAATGACTGCTGTTACATTTAATTATTTTATCATGCTCAAATATAAGCTTTTAAATTAATTGTAACCACAGCTACAAATAAAAAATGACGAGAAACACATGAATCGCACACCACACCTTATAATGCCTGCAATATTATGCAGCGTTACTGCATTTGCTAATGCTAATACGCTATCTGATGAGTCGGCAATCGAGAAAATAACGGTTGAGGCCTCACCCACTGCAAATAAGTTGCCAGTAGGTACATTCGACTCGCCTATTTCTAATTTAGAATATGACCCCCGTGTTGATTTACAATCGCGTAATATGGCTGAGGCGCAGGCTGATGTAACTATACGCGGCGGTATTTTCGAAAACACCGGTTTTAGAGTAGGAAGCGTTACCCTGCTTGACCCGCAATCTGGGCATTATTTTGCTGAAATACCCATTGCACCGCAAATGCTAACCGGCCCAGATGTTTTAACCGGTGCCGATAACGCACTTTACGGTATGAATAGCTCTGTAGGTACAGTTTCGTTTGGTTGGAAACCGATTATTACTGGCGGTAGTGTATCCCTTGGTACTGGTACAAACGACTTTAATCTGCAAAGTATTCACGCTGCTAAAAACACACAACTTGATAGCTTAGCTAACTATACTCTGGGCTTTGAAGGTGAGTATTCTCATTCGCAAAGTGATGGCACCATTGATAATGGCGATCATGACTTCTCGCGCGCCTCAGCTCGCGTGCAATTAGCAAGCGAGCATAGCCAAACAGATTTGTTTTTTGGCTCACAAGATAAGTTTTTTGGCTGGCCTAACTTGTACACCCCTTTTGGCGTTAACGAAACTGAAGATTTAGAAACCCGTCTTTGGATGCTTAATCACAAGCAAAACTACGCTGATAACAGCAACTTTGAAGTATCTGCTTATTATCGTACCCATGACGATCACTATATTTACTCGCGCGAAAATCCTAGTGCATTTGAAGCTTTTCATAAAAGCGAAGTTAAATCGTTTGGACTTTCGGGTCGCCATGCACAAAGCGATGCACTGGCAATAAATTACTCTGCACAATTTATTGATGACTCGATTGAATCAACCACACTCGAAAACAACTTTACCTCACGTAAGTATTATAAATTAAGCGTATTGCCTGAATACAAAATGGCGCTTGAGGATAATAAACAACTTACATTTCGTTTAGGTGCTGCGTTTGACGATACAAATAGAGACGACTCTGAACTGTCACTTATTGGTGATATAACGCTTAATACACAAAACAGCAAAGGTTTTGAGCACACGTTTTATTTATCGTACGCAGAGGCGAGTCAAGTTGCAGGCTACACAGCCATNAGCGACTCTGGCGGGTTATTTAGAAGTAACTACAACCTTGAGCGCGAAACCACATCAAACTTGGAGCTAGGTTTATTACTTGAAGAACAAAGCTGGCAGTTAAACTCGGCTATTTTTTATCGAAAAGATAATAACTTGACCGATTGGACCTTTAATTTTGATTCAACCTCAGCGCGCTTTGCAAACCCAGTAGATATTGATACTGCAGGGGTTGAATTTTTAGCGACTAAGCACTTTGATACAGCAAAGCTTATAGCAAGCTACACCTATTTACATAAATCAGAAAACTACGGCGCAGCCGATATTGATGCCAGCTTTTACGCGTTAAACTTTCCTGATCACCGTTTAACACTTGGCGCTGTGTACAACCCAACTGATATTTTAGAATTTAGAATAGATAACGAATGGCGTACACAACACAAAAATTCACTTAGAAACGGCAATGACAATGCGTTATTTACCCAGCTAACGCTTAAAATAACGCCGCCACAGTTGAGTAATTTATTTATCACCTTAGCGGCAGATAACTTATGGGATGAGTCGTTTGAAGAAATACCAGGTACACCTGGGCGCGGTGAGCAATATACGTTAAGCGCAACGTATAGCTGGTAGAAAATAAAGCCAGCGTTTACGAACTCAATTTATACTTTGGTTTGTAAACGCTGTGTTTATTTATATAAAAGTGCAGTTTTTAGGAAAAAATATTACACAAAGAGAAAAGAATTAGGAGTAAATGAGAAAAACAAAAGCCAACTATTACTTTAAATTAATCTCCTCCTCTAAAAGCGCAGCGCCTCCTCCCCTCTTTGTGAATAAATCAGTTTTACAGGCTTTGCCTGTCACGTAAGCAAGCTTCACGTCTTGTATCTCTCATTGATAAATGATTAGCTATCATTTATCACATCGAAGTCAGTGAGCTTGCCTTCGCGTCTAGTATTTAATACTGCTCCGTAGATAAAGCCCTGACTTTCTATTCTCACAAACTGAATGGTATCCAAGCACGCTTTTATTTAAGTAGATGCTGTAT
>NZ_AUTI01000259.1:0-3283 GCF_000497995.1 Pseudoalteromonas sp. TB25 | reverse complement strand
GTATGTACAAGGGGAGTAAGTAGAGATGATGTTTATCGGCATTGATATTAGTAAAGAGAAGATTGATTTATCGTGGTTGAGAGACCAACTTACAAATAAAATTAAAACAAAAGTCTTTAAAAACAAGCGCCAAGATTTTGTAACAATAGAAAAATGGCTTTTAAATACAACAAAAAGCGCTGCTAATGAGCTCGTTATCACCCTCGAACCAACGGGTGTTTATCATGAAGCACTGATGTATTTTTTATACGAGCAAGGCTTTAATATTATTTTAGCGAACCCTGGTAAAGCTAAAAAGTATGCAGACGCTTTAAACATAATTCATAAAACAGACAAATCTGATGCAACGATGCTTGCTCATTATGGCTGTGCCAAGCACGCAGTCGTTAATTATTGGCAACCTGAAGCATTAGCAATTAGAGAGCTTAAAGCCCTTATCCGTCGTTTAGATGCGCTTGAGAGTAACCGGCAACGAGAAGCGAACCGATTAGAAGCAAGTGAATTCAGCAACGTTTCTGCGCGTGTTTGCCAATCTATAAAAGTGACTATCGCGTTTTTAGACGATGAAATTAAACAACTTAAATCTGACATTGATAACCACATAGATAATGAACCTGATTTAAAAAGAAACAGGAAACTACTTGAGTCAATCCCTGGCATAGGGCCCGTATTATCGAGAGAGCTGACGTATTTGTTTGCGGCTAAAAAATTTAATAAAGCCAAAGAAGCGGCGGCTTATTGTGGATTAATCCCACGGCATAATGAATCGGGTAAATTAAAAGGGCGAACATCAATCAGTAAACTTGGCCCAGCCAGAATTCGATGTAAACTTTATATGGCAGCCGTTGTTGCTGGGCAATGGAATAAAACAATAAAACGACACAAGTTAACGTTAATAAATAATGGTAAAACACCAATGCAAGCTGTGTGTGCAAATATGCGAAAGCTAATTCATATATGTTTTGGTGTAATAAAAAACCAAGAAGCGTTTAAGCTCCAAGAAAGTTAAATACGACCTTGAAGCTTAAAATGAGAGATGGTATCTACAGGTGTTTAGCTTGGCTATTAAGCTCAAAATGTCATTAACTTTCCATAAGTAACTTATGCTTTACTTATGGGGTTGTGTTTTATTTTACTTCCTATAAGTAAGGTAAGGTTTACTTATAGGCAGTAAACATATGTTCAAACTTAAAAGTAAGTTATATTTGACTTTTGGGTTGGCTACCCTAAAATAAATTGTATAAGTAAACTATAGTTGACCTTTCATGAGTGAATTACCAGCAAAAAAAACACTTGGAAGAGTTGTTAAACGCACTGAAATGCCTGATCTATCAAAGCCGTTTTCGTCGGTGCGGCTCGCTAAAGCGATTACTTCAAAGCGAACTGCCATGAAGCTTACGCTGGTTGATGTATCGCAAGCACTTAATATTTCAAAGCCTACGCTGATAAAAATAGAAAAAGGTGATGTGAATGTGCAGTTTTTTAATGTACTCAAAGTGATGGAATACTTGGGGCTGTCGTTTAGCCTTGTCAGTGATGACGAGTCGCACCACAATAACAAGGATGAGGTGAGCGATGAGCAGTGGTATTAAAAAAAATAGCTTAGATGTATTTATTGGGCATACGCAGAAGATAGGTGCGATAACTCTTGATATAGGCTCTGAAAATGAAATTGCATTTACCTATGAGCCTGAGTGGATTAATAAGGGTTTTGCTATTTCACCACACTTACCGCTCAATGGTGATTTTGACTCACGTGATGTGCGTAATTATTTACAAAACTTATTACCCGAGGGCAAAGGTCTTGATGAAATTATAAGTAGTACTACTATCTCTAAAAATAATACGTTTGGTTTGATTAAAGTAATTGGCGAGGAAACGTCAGGCGCTTTGTCGTTTAGAGCAAGTAACAGTACTTTAAAGCAAACATCTTTTCGTGAAGTAACTAATGATGAGCTAAGCCAAAAACTTAAACGCTTTGTACAAGTTGGAGAGCCAATTACTCATTGGGATGGCCGAACTCGGCTCTCTGTTGCTGGCGTTCAAGACAAACTAAACCTACTCGAAATCGATAGTAAATTAGGATTTGGTGAAGGGGAGCTATGTTCTAATAAAATTTTTAAATTCGAAACAGGTACCGCTCCTTTCATTGCAGTAAATGAACTTTTTACCATGCTTTTGGCAAAAGAGTCGGGGCTCAATGTTCCCCATGTTGAGTTGCGCACTTACGCAGATATAAGAGTATTTGTAATAGATCGCTTTGATAGGCGCGTTACACAAGATCAAAGCCGTGTATTACGTCGTCATATTATTGATGGTTGCCAAGCCACTAATTTACCTCCTTCTTATAAATATGAGCGTCAGCATGGTGATGATGGGGATGGTATTTATATTCGAGATGGCGTTTCTTTTGCAAAACTATTTAATGTTAAAACAACGAATGTACAAGCGTATAAGGCTCAGCTTATTCGTTGGATGACATTTAATATTTTAGTACGTAATTACGATGCTCATGGCAAAAACATTAGTTTTTTTGTTGGTAAAAATGGTTTAGAGCTTACGCCGTTTTACGACTTGGTAAATATAGAGGCTATTATTGAGCAGGGAAGCATTGACCGTGATGAGGACTATTTACAGCCCAAAATATCAAGATGTTATGCTATGTCAGTGGGTGAGCATAATTCGCAAAGTGCAGGCAATTTTACTAATAAGATTACAGCTTATATGTTAGCTGATTTTGCTGATGAATTTGCTATTTCACTACCACGGATGCAACTACTTATGAGTCAAACCGTTGACTCTGTATTAGCCGCAATTGATACGGCTAAAGTTTCTGCTGTTAAAAATAACTTATCTACTGTTGAATTAGCACACATTGATTTGTGCATAAGAATAATTAATAAAGCTGCAAATAAGCTGAGTGAGCAAATAATACAACTACCAAATATGGATGCATTTATTTAAATTTCAGAAAATAAATACACGTATTTTGAGTAAGTAATTCATATTTTGGTTGTCAGCATCAACGCGATATTTGCAAATTAAAATTAAAAGCGAGAGATAAATTCCGGCTTACAATTTAAAAGCTACGCTTTTCGCGCGAGCAAGCTTCGCGCCTTGTATCTCTCATTGATAAATGATTAGCTATCATTTATCACATCGAAGTCAGTGAGCTTGCCTTCGCGTCTAGTATTTAATACTGCTCCGTAGATAAAGCCCTGACTTTCTATTCTCACAAACTGAATGGTATCCAAGCACGCTTTTATTTAAGTAGATGCTGTAT
>NZ_AUTI01000258.1:0-17876 GCF_000497995.1 Pseudoalteromonas sp. TB25 | reverse complement strand
GTGCGGTACCGTTAAGCTTAGCCGACTTATCTTTAGGTACAATCACAGCGTGAACACCTGCCGCGTCTGCACTACGTAGGCATGCGCCTAAGTTATGCGGATCGGTAATACCATCAAGCACAAGTAAAAACGGTGTGTCTTCACGAGCGATTATCGCATCAAGATCTTTTTCATTAAACGTTGGCGCTGCTTTTACGTTAGCAATAATACCTTGATGCTGCTCACCTTTTGATTTGCTATCAAGGGCTTTACGCTGCATAAACTGTACTGAAATACCAAATTTACGTGCTTCATCAATAATCGGAGTTGAGCGTTTGTCGTCACGGCCTTTAAGGGCGTAAATTTCTACAAAGCGCTCTGGTTCGCTTTCTAAAATTGCTTCAACAGAATGAAAGCCAAAAATTAATTCATTACTCACGTATTGTCTGCTCCTGGGCTAGTACGTTTGCGGGCATTTTTGCCTGCTCTTTTAGGCTTTTTAACGGCCTTCTTCTTTGGTTTTTTCTTTACGGCAGTGTCTGCTGCTTTTTTATCTGCAGGTTTTGTTGCAGACTTATTTGCAGGCTTGCCTTTATCTTTATTTGCTGGCTTTTTTTTACCTTTTGGTTTGTCATCGCTGTGCGACTTTTTACCTGGTACTTTGCCTGCTTTTAATTGCGAACGCACACTTGCTGGCGCATGCTCAGACTTACCTGAACCTTTTTTTGGTGCACGACGACGTGAGTATCTGTCTTGTGCAACATCGCCTTTAAGCGTTAAGTTTATACGGCGATCGTCTAAACTAACCGACGCAACTTTAACTGTTACTTTATCGCCAAGGCGATAAACTTTGTGAGAGTGCTCACCTATTAGGGTGTGTTTTGCAGCATCATGCGCAAAAAACTCGTCGCCTAAATTAGTAACGTGTATAAGCCCATCAATTTGTAAATCATCTAAACGAATAAACAAACCAAAGTTAGTGACCGATGAAATAACACCATCAAACTCTTCACCTACATGGTCTTGCATAAACTCACATTTAAGCCAATCAGCTACTTCGCGAGTTGCATCATCGGCGCGGCGCTCTGTTGTAGAACACTGCTCACCAAGTTGATCAACTTCATCGTCGGTATAAGCGTATTCGCCAGACGTTTGCTGACCTTGTGCTTTTATTACGGCTTTAATAGCACGATGCACTACTAAATCTGGGTAACGACGTATTGGCGATGTAAAATGCGCGTAAGCCGATAACGCTAAACCAAAGTGACCAATGTTATCTGGCTGATATACAGCTTGTTTCATTGAACGCAGTAACATAGTTTGAATAAGTTCAGCTTCTGGGCGGTCACCTAGTCGCGCTAATACTTGCGTTATTTCTTTTGGTGTTGGCTCGTCGCTTAATGTACTTTCAATACCTAACTCGCCTAAAAACTTAGTAAAGTTACCTAGTTTTTCTTGATCTGGTTCGTCATGCACGCGATAAAGCGCGCTTGCTTCATGCTTTTCAAGAATTTTAGCCGCTGATACGTTGGCTAAAATCATACATTCTTCAATGAGTTTGTGCGCGTCGTTACGAATAACAGGCACTATTGATTCTATTTTACGCTGAGCGTTAAATACAAAACGTGTTTCTAGGGTTTCAAACTCTATGGCACCACGGTCTTGGCGTGCTGCTTTAAGTGCCATGTACATTTGCTGTAAATCAGTTAAATGTGGCACAACGGCTGAGTATTCTTCGCGTAGTTTTTCGTCGTTTTGTAAAATGGCATTTACTTTGGTGTAAGTTAAACGTGCATGCGAGTTCATTATCGCTTCGTAAAACTTATAACCCGAAAGTTTACCCGCGCTCGACACGGTCATTTCGGCAACCATACATAAGCGATCTACTTTTGGATTAAGCGAACATAATCCGTTAGAAAGCACTTTTGGTAGCATCGGAATTACTTGCTCAGGAAAATACACTGAGTTACCACGCAAAATTGCTTCTTTGTTAAGCGGCGTGTTCATTCCTACGTAATGCGATACATCGGCAATAGCAACCCATAAGCGCCAGCCACCTGATTTTTTAGGTTCACAATATACGGCGTCATCAAAGTCGCGTGCATCTTCGCCATCAATAGTTATAAGTGGTAAATCACGTAAATCTACACGACCTTGTTTGTCAGCTTCTTCAACAAATTCACCTAGATGAGCAACTTGTGCTTCAACTTCTTCTGGCCATACATGTGGAATATCGTGATTGCGCAGTGCAACTTCAATTTCCATACCTGGGGCTAAATGCTCACCAAGTACATCTATAACTTTACCTACCGCGTTCATGTTACGGCTTGGGTTTTGCGTAATTTTAACCTGCACCATTTGGTTATGGCGGGCACCGTTTTCGTTGCCTGGTAAAATCATTATATCTTGCGTTATGCGCGGGTCTTCAGCGACTACAACAGCAACACCGTGCTCAACAAAGTAACGGCCAACAATTGGCGCGCGCTCGTTAGTAAGCACTTTTATAATACGTGCATCGCATTTTGAGCCAGAACCACGTTTAGTGCCTTTAGCTAGTACAATGTCGCCATGTAACACCATATTCATTTGGTGCTTAGCAATAAACCAATCTTTACTCTCGCCTTCAACTTCTAAAAAGCCGAAACCGTCTCTGTGGCCTATTACTTTGCCTTTGGTTAAACCGGCTTCGTCAATTAGGGCGTAGCATTTAAATTTATTGAAATACAGCTGTCCGTCACGCTCCATAGCGCGAAGGCGGCGTTTAAATGCTATTTGGCGTTCGTCATCGTTTACTGCTAGTTCTTCACATAATTGCGCGTAGTTAGCAGGCTTTGAACGCTCTTGAAGGTGAGTAAGTATAAACTCACGACTAGGGACTGGGTTTTCGTACTTTTCTTGTTCTCGACTGAGATTTGGATCTTGGTTTGACATTCACTATCTTGTTAGTTGGTTATGTAGGTATTTTAACCCATATAGTTATAATGAGACAGGTAAAAGCTATTAAACTTTTAAGAAAGCACTTTTACCTTGCTGTTTACCTTGCTGTATAGTTTAAAAATCTAGCGCAATGGGGCTTAACGACCCCTTAACTGCAAAGTGTTTAGTCATCTCGTAGCAATGCTAAAATCTATACTATTTTTTTTGTAGGTTTTTCCACAGCAGTTTACTTATATTATCAATAAAGCTTGGATCTTCTTCTTTCATCGTAAGTAAAATCTGCTTATTCATTTGTGTTTTATTTTGAGCGTAAATCCAACGATTTTTATTAAATTGCTGGGCAAACTCAAGTGCACCCGCTTGTAGTTCGTCGTTATTTGCAAACACAGCTTCAACTACTTTGTTCTCTAGCAACTGCTGTGCACCAACCCGCTCTCCTGACATAGCTAGACGATTAAAGAAAGTTTGCGAAATAGCCTTATTAATTATAGGAAACATCGACGGAACAAACGGCACCACTACATCCACTTCAGGAAAACAAAAAAAGCCTTTGTCTGATTTCATAAATCTAAAGTCGCACGCACACGCAAGTACAGAACCATTACCATAGGTATGCCCGTTTAACGCAGCAATAATAGGCATAGGAAAAGTAACTATGCGTTTAAATAAGTCACTTATTTGAATCATAAAGTCTGAAATTGCTGCAGGTAAAATACTTGGATTAGACATCCATTGAAGGTCGATACCCAATGACCAGTTTTTATCACTTGAAGACGTTAAAATAACTGACTTAATATTTTGTTCTGCTTCAATGTGGTCTAGGTGTAAATTAAACTCAGCCAAAAACGCTGGGTTGTGGCGGTTTTCAGCGGTATTCATGGTGAGTATAGCGATATTATTTTTAGTTGTTAGTTCTATTAAATTTGCCATTAAAACCTCTTTTAGCGCGTTTTAAGCTAATTTTAAGCGCTGTTCGTTACTTTTACATATCATAGTAATACTTTGCTTATAATTTATAAACCCACTAATTAAAGCCACCCTTTTTGTTTAGCTATACGCGCAGCATCTATGCGGTTAGTAGCGTTTAATTTTGAAATGGCATCCGATAGGTAGTTACGCGTAGTCCCTTCGCTAATAAATAGCTGCTTGGCTATGTCGCTTGTTTTAAGGCCATCGCTTGCAAGTTTAAGGGCTTTTCGTTCTTTATCCGTAAGTGGATCTGCGTCGTCTAATGCATTAATAGCAAGCTCTGGGTCAATTACCTTTTGTCCCTGCATTACTTTTTTAAGCGCATTTATTAACTCTTCACTTGGTGCTTCTTTTAAAATAAAACCTTTTACGCCAGTCGTAAGCGCTCGCCTAATATAACCCGCACGAGAAAATGTAGTCATAATAACCATTTTTATAGCAGGAAATTTAGCGGCTATTTTTTCGCTAAGCTCTATACCATTCATGGTTGGCATTTCTATATCGGTTAAAATTATATCGGGATGTAAATCACTATCAAGTGCCTCAATTGCATTAAGTGCATCTTGCCCGTTACTTGCTTGCCCAATAATCTCAATATTAAAATCAAGCCCTAACAATGCTGCTACTGCGTCGCGTACAAGCGCCTGATCTTCCACTAAATATACTCTGATCATTATAAATCCTTAGCTGTAATTGGCAGCACTACTTTTAAAGTAAAATTATCGCCACAGGTAAATGCTGCACTGCCATTTAGTTGCTCTGCTCGCTCTTTAATACCATTTAGGCCATTGCCCGAATTCAATGTACTGCACGGACCATGGTCAATTACGGTTATAAGTAACTGCTGCGCTGTTTGTTCTATATTTATTTCGCAATTTTTTGTGTTGCTATGGCGTAATAAGTTAGTAACTGCCTCTTTAATTATAAGGCCTGCTATACCCTCTACTTTAGCGGGCAGAGCATTTAAAACCACATTAAATGAAACGTTAAATCCTTGCTCTATTAACCTTTGCTTTAACTGTGCTACTTGGCTGACAAGATTAAGCTGTTTTAAATCACTTACGGCGCTTCTTACATCGCTAAGCAACTGCCTTGCCAAATCGGCCACTTGTGCAATTTCGCTATTTGCTTGAGCGTATCGCTCTCCTTGGTTTAATTTATTAGCAAGCTCAGCCTTTAGAGCAATAGATGACAATGAGTGGCCTAAAATATCATGCAAGTCGCGAGCTATTCGTTCTCGCTCTGCAATAGCTGCTAATTGCTCTAGTTGGTTAGCGCTTTCTTGTTCGCGCTTTTTGTATAAGCTTTCTCTTTTTGCTGCAATACCGTAACTAAATAATGTGGCGCAAAGAATCAAAGCAACGCCTAAAAAGTATTGAACCTTACCTATATCTCCAATATATGTGCTTAATAAAACCGTGAATATAATTGCGATCGCAGCATAAATTCTTTGACGGTAGCTGTAAGAGTAGCCTGCTATGTAGGCTACGAAACCAAATAAAGTAGGCGTACCTGTGGTGTAAAAAGTAGCGCAAAAACAAATTAAAAGCATGGCTACAAATAACTTAGTCACCCCTGCACTTTTACAGTTTATTGCTTTTATATACAAAAGAATAAAAGCAACATAGAAGGCTAAAGACATAACAATTTGGTTAACGGTAAAGCTCGAAAAATTAATTATTAGCGGGAGTAAATAAAAGCCGGTAAAAATTAAATGTCCATATTTCCAAAAACCTTTATCGCTTTGTTGAGAAAAGCTGCTTAACGAGCTCATACTAATACCTCAGGCATATTATTTTTACTTATAGCACTATTTTTATTAATAAATATAAATAACATAAAAATGCATACCAGCATAAAGCAATCTGCGTACGTAATAGTAAAACTTAACGCCTCTAGCACTTCATTAATAGTTAAGCTGATTAAAATTAAAGAATTCATAATTACCTCCTGTTGAGTAAGGTAACTATGCCCGCGTACAAAAATAATAAGAGTGTGAAGTGTCATCAACTTTAATGACTTTTGTCATGCGGTAAAAAATTCATCTTAAGAATTTTTAAGCAATGTTAATATATTCAAAAAGTACAACAAGGAAACTAAATGCAGCCTCAGCAACAAAGTTTAATTTATTTACACATAGCGGTATTACTTTTTGGCGGGACCGCTCTATTTGCCAAACTTATTGGTTTAAATGCTTTAGATATTACCGTTTACAGAACTGCAATTGCAGGAATGGCTATTTTAGCCATGCTTTATTTTCAAAAAAAACAAATTAAACTCAACAAACCTAAAGACTATCTTATTGCGTTATTTTTAGGTGTTGCGGTGGGTATTCACTGGGTTACCTATTTTGCTGGTATGCAAATGGCCGGTATAACTATTGGAATGCTGGCATTTTTTAGCTACCCCGTAATGACGGTGTTTTTAGAACCCTTATTTAATAAAAGCAGGCCAAAAGCAAAAGATATAATAAGTGCAGCGGTGGTTGTTTTAGGTATTTACTTATTAGTACCAAGTGCAAACTTGGGCGATGATGTAACCCTAGGTGTAATAACAGGTGTGATATCAGCATTGTTTTTTTCAATAAGAAACATTACTCATAAGCGCTACTTTAGCCAATATGGCGGGCCGCAAACGATGTTTTATCAAACCTTAGTGGCAAGCATTATGTTGTGTGCATTTATAGAAGTACCAGTGTATGAGGTTAGTAATCATGACCTGATTTTAATTGCTGTAGCGGGTGTTATATTTACAGCTACACCGCACTCGTTATTTGCAGCAAGTTTAAAGCATTTATCAGCGGCAACTGCGGGGTTAATTTCTTGCTTGCAGCCACTTTATGGCACCATACTGGCTATAGTAATTATTCATGAACGTCCTACTGTTATGACGTTAGTTGGTGGAGCACTCATAGTGAGTGCCGCTTGTTTTGAAACGTGGTCAATCACTAAAAAGGCTCGACAATGAAAGTATTTGCACACCGTGGTGCCAGTGGGGATTTTCCTGAAAACACCAAAAGCGCTATTTTAGAAGCGTTAAAAGTAGGTGTTGATGGTATTGAAGTAGATATTCAAAGTTCCTTCGATGATTACATGGTAATACACGATTCATGGCTTGATAGAACCACCAGCGGTAAAGGCAGGGTGAGTAACTTTACCGCTCATGAGCTCTCTAAGCTTGATGCTGGAAATGGTGAAAAAATTCCTACTCTTCAGCAGCTGTTTGATTGGAATAACAATAAATCTTTATTAAATATTGAGCTTAAACACACGTTTGCACTAGAAAGGTTTGTGGCTCAATTAGAACAAAACATTGAAGCTAAAAAAATATCGAGAACCAATATTTTAGTATCATCGTTTGATCATCATCAACTACAGTGGCTTAAAAACAAGCTACCATGGCTTAAAATAGGCGCCCTTACTTCTTCTATTCCAATTAACTATGCAAAGTTTGCTAGTGATTTAAACGCTTATAGCGTACATGCAGATAAAACCTTTATAAATAAGGCCTTTGCAGAGGATGCAAAAAAAAGAGGCCTAAAGATTTATGCTTATACAGTCGATAGGAAAGAAGATATAGCGCTAATGCTTGAGTATGGCATAGACGGAATTTTTACAAATTACCCAGCGCGAACCAAAGCTTACTTGTTGTCGTTACAAAAAGGCTAACTTACATTCCCCTCACTTAAATAACAATCGTAGGGCTTGAGCATAATGAGTGGTTTCATGAAAATTTATAACTATATAGAGCAAACATTCTTTTTTACGTTAACCCGTAAAATAGTCGGTAATTTAAGTTTTGTATTATTGTTCCAAGCAATTACGTTATTTTGGCTGCATCAGAGTTTAAGCGAACAACAGCAAAGTACAGGGCTATTTTGGCTGCTTACGCTTGTGATTATATCTGGTTTTATTTTTACTCTTTTTTATATGCGTTTTTTAATTGTTCGCCCTGTTACTGCTATGCGCGATACTTTGATAGAAATAAACCAACAAGATGCAAATTTAGCAGCAAAACTTCCCCACTTTTCGTATGACGAATTTAAAGATTTAAGTTCACAATACAATATATTTACTGCCCATTTAAGTGAGTTACTCAGCACAACATATAACAGTGCTCAAGCGAGTGCACACAGCAATACACAAGTCACTGAATCAATGAAAAATACTGAGCAATCAAGTGAGCAACAAATACAGTTAAGCCACAGTATTATTAATGCCAGTATGCAAATAACCCAAAGCTTACAAGGCATAGTAAATAATACAGATAGCGTACATAACGTTAATAATGAACACCTTAACTTTGTAAAACTATCTGCGTCAGAACTCGCTGCTTTAGTAGAGCAGGTAAAACTTATTACTAATATGCTAGGTAGCTTTTCAAATACAATTGCGGGACTAAAAGAGAACAGTGAAAACATTCGTAGTATTTTAAAAATGGTTGAAGAGTTTTCTGATCAAACTAATTTGTTAGCCCTCAACGCCGCAATAGAAGCAGCTAGAGCGGGTGAAGCTGGCAGAGGATTTGCCGTAGTTGCAGACGAAGTACGCACGCTTTCAATAAAGGTAAGTGGCGCAACTAGGCAGATTAGCGACTTTATAAGTCAGATGAATGATTTGGTAAACGAGACAAATAAAGAGTCAGAGCAATTAATGACTCACTCTAATAACGCACAAAGCTCAATTAGTGCAACCTGTGATGGCTTTACTAAAATGCTTAGTGAGTTTGAGCACAACCAGCAGCAGCTGCAACAAATAGCCAGTGCTGTACATTTGCTTGAGGGCACCCAAAGTACGACTCACCAATCGGTAGAGCAAATCGTAGCTTTAGGGGAGCAAGCTAAACAACAAATAGATACGGCATTAGCCGATAGCGAGCAATCTCAACAGCTTAGCTTACAAACCCAACAACAGTTAAAGCGCTTTGTGCACTAAGAAGCGTTTTCGGGCTCAGATAAATATGGTAAATTACGCAGCTATTAATTTAAGTGTGTAAAGCGTGTGAGCAACCCTACCCCAGACTATGAAAAATTAGCCCTGCAAATAAAAACCTGGGGGCAAGAGCTTGGCTTTAGCGAAGTGGGCATTACTGATATTGACTTATCTAAGCACGAAGCCCAATTGCAACGTTGGCTTGATGCAGGCTACCACGGCTCGATGGATTATATGGCTGCCCACGGTATGAAACGCGCCCGCCCTGCTGAATTAGTGCCTGGTACACAACGTGTTATATCCGTAAAAATGAATTATCTGCCTCCCGATGCTGGCTTTGCAAAAACCTTAAAAAATAAAGAAAAAGCATATATAAGCCGCTATGCATTAGGTCGTGATTACCATAAATTAATGCGTAATCGTTTAAAAAAACTCGGCCAAAAAATAGAGCAAGAAATTGGCGAGTATGGCTTTAGACCCTTTGTAGATTCAGCCCCTGTACTTGAGCGTCAACTTGCCGAAAAAGCCGGCTTAGGGTGGCGTGGTAAGCATTCGTTATTAATTAACCAAGAAGCTGGGTCGTGGTTTTTTTTAGGCGAGCTATTTATTGATTTACCTCTACCAATTGATGCAGAAAACACCTTTGAAGGCTGCGGTAAATGCGTTGCTTGTATTACTCTTTGCCCAACAGGTGCAATTGTAGAGCCCTACGTTGTTGATGCACGTAAATGTATATCGTATTTAACCATAGAACACCAAGGGCCAATACCAGAGCAGTACCGAACTTTATTAGGCAATCGTGTTTATGGTTGTGATGATTGCCAGTTGGTATGTCCTTGGAATCGTTATGGACAAATAACTGACGAAAATGACTTTCATCCTCGCACTCAATTAAAAGATAAAGATTTACTTGAGCTGTTTGCTTGGGATGAGCCTACATTTTTAAAAAACACCGAAGGCAGCCCTATTCGTCGCATTGGTCACGAACGTTGGTTACGTAATTTAGCAGTTGGTTTAGGTAATGCAGAATTCAGCCCCGCTATTATTAATGCCCTACAAGATAAAAGCCAAATATGCAGCGAACTTGTTTTAGAGCATATTGAATGGGCACTTGCTCAGCAAAACGATAAACAACGATTACAAATTCGTAAAACAGCTAGGTTAATTAGAATTGTAGAAAAAGGCTTACCAAGGGATGCATAGCACCGCTTAAGTAAACTTTTATATTGCGAAGTAACTAGTTTTTCAAAAGTAACGATAGATCTTGTTCTATCTCTGTAAAGGCTGCTTTGACTTGTTTAACAGACTCTTCTCTTGCTACTGAGTTTTGGATAGTTTCATCTACTTTTTTATAAATAAACACCTCCTGATCTTCATCCAGTCCCATTGATGGGATACGTTCTTCGAGCTCTTCTTGTAACTGTTTAAACACTTTTTCGTTGTTTTGACGGTTTTCATTCAACAAGCTAATTAAGCTATGAAACTTACTATGAACAGTACTTGCTACGGCATTAAGTTTCGCTCGTTGTGATTCAAGCATTTTCTTGGTCATGATGGCGCGTAGCTGCTGCTCGGTAACACTGACAATAAAACATACGTGGTCGCGTATACGACCATGCTTATCAGGGTCATGATCGGGCATATTTAAAATGAGTAAGCTAATCAATTCATAGTTAACTAAAATTCGGTGCGAAAACTCATGTAAGCGCCCTTTGTTTTTCAGCATTTCAAATAGCTCCACCACAATAGGTGAACACACGCCGTTTAGCGCAAAGTGGCTAATTTCATTATTTTCTCTAAATTCTACATTGCTTTGTAAATCAAAAGACTGAAGGCAATCTACAAGCGCTTTACCTAGCTCTTGAGGATCGTTAATAAAGCCTATGTTTTCAACGTAGTTAACTATTTGCCCCATTTCACTGCTATTGGCCATTGCATTAAATGCAGTTGATGTTGCATCTTCAACTTGCTTTTCTAGGCTTTGCTTTTCAACGAGTACTTGATTTAAATTTTTAAGCTTAGATTTAAGTTCGTCATGGCCAAAAGGTTTTACAATATAATCTTCTGCGCCAACAGAATAGCCTTCCATGCGTTCTTCAACAGTACCGCGAGCAGACACAAACATAACAATAATGTGTGCGGTATTTGGATTTGCTTTAAGTGCTTTACATACTTCATAGCCGTTCATTTGCGGCATACTTACGTCGAGTAATATAACCTGAGGCATATAACCTTCAACCATGTTTAAACACTCAGGACCACTTGTTGCTACTTGTAATTCAAAATCAAGCTCCTCTAAAATTTCCTCTATAATTTCTAGGTTAAAGGGTTCGTCATCAACGGCAAGTATTTTAGTTAAGGCCATAATTTATCATCCATTCAAACTCTTTAAAAAGTTACTTGGTATGCCAAAAAACAATTAATTAGTGTGTTGTATTAACTGTTCTTCAGCTAAATGCTCGTCTAAGTTTATTTCTAATGGCACTTGTATAGATATAGTTGCACCACCATTTTCGTTGTTACGTGCAGTGATTTCACCTTGGTGTAAAGATACAAACTCTCTACACAATGCAAGGCCTAACCCTGTGCCACCAGCACCACTATTTGTTTTACTGCTTTGCACAAACTTAGTAAAAATATGCTCCAACTCATCTTCTGGTATACCGACCCCATTATCGGTAACTTCTATAGTAGCAAGCTTATTATCTGACTCTAAATTTACCCGTATTTTACTTTTAGGTTCGCTAAATTTAAGTGCGTTACCTAGTACGTTTCGAAGTAACTGGTTTATTTGCTCTTCATCACATTGTGCAATTACAGGTAATGGCTGTGCGGTAAATATAATCTCAATTTCTTTTTCCATTGCAGTACCAGACACATCATCAATACTTGTTTTAATAATATTAGCTAAATTATAGGGACGAGGGTTAAATGGAAACTTACCTACATCTAGCTTAGATAGGTCGAGTAAATTATTTAGTAACGACAGTAAACGCTCACCACTACTCTCTATTCGCGATAAATACTTAATGAGTTTTTCTTTTGCAAAATCTCCAGCTTCTAATTTACTTAAACCAAAACGAGAAAAGCTTAAAATAGAGTGCATAGGTGTTCTAAGTTCATGCGACATGTTTGCTAAAAATTCTGATTTACTTAAGTTTGCAGCCTCAGCCACATTTTTAGCATGCTCGAGTTGTGAAGTACGTGCTCTTACTTGCTCTTCAAGAACATCTTTTGCTTCAAGTAATAAATCCTCTTTTTGCTTAAGATGGGTTACATTTTTAAATATGACCGCAAGTGCTATTTCGCCATGGTGATCTATCTCATTAAAAGAGCCAACTAAGGGTATATAACCTCCTGCTGTTTTAGATAAACGTAAATCGCAGCTAAATTGTCGATTACTATTTAATGTCGAAATCTTATCTTTAATACCTAAAATTGAATCATCATCTAAAAAATCAAATACTGATTTACCTTCGAGTTCATTAAACGGTAAGTTAAATAGTCTCAAGCAAGCATCATTAGCTTCTATCACTCTACCGCACTTTTCAAATAACATAATTGCATCGGGCGTATGTTTATAAATAACCTGAAGTAGGCTGTCTTTTTCAATTAGGGCATCAACCGTATCTTGTAGCCTTTCTACAAGCTCTGCGTTATGACGTTTTAATAACTCTGTTTGCCATAATTTATGTATTGATTGTAATAGTGAGCTATCGTTTAAAGGTTTAATAAGTACATCTTCTACGCCTTGACGAATTGCTTCAATCATTGAAACTTGATCGGGACGTGAGGTAAATAATAAGCAACGGCAATGTGGTTGGGTTACTTTTAAATTTGAAAAAATTCCTAAACCTGTTCCGTCATCTAAAATAAAATCGCTTATCAGTATATCTATTTGCTTTTCTTTACTAATTTCTAAAGCTTCTGCGGAGGTTGTTGCAGTATGAGTCTCGATATGAGCACCGATTAAGCTATTTTTCATTTTTTCGAGACGTTCAGGAACATGATCGACAAGTAAAATAGTAGGTAATTGCAAAATATGGTTAGAGCCTAATTCTAATAGGCTCTCTAAAAGAGAAGTAATTTCTTTATTAGAAAAAAATGGGTAGACCACGGTTGCGTCAGGCGCAATATGATTTAGCTCGCTAAACGCAGTTAGTTGTTCACCGCTTTGTGCTTTTGGCGCAAGCAGCATAAAGCGCTCTTGCGCTACTTCGCTTACAAGCGGTTTTATAGAATCAACAGGCACACCATGGGCAACAACAACTAAGTCGTAATCGCCTATATTGGTATACATGTCTAGCATGCTGAAATGAATTAATTCGACCTCACACCCTATTAATTCTAAAAGCACTTTCACACGCATCGCGATGACACTACTACTATCAATAATTAATATTTTTCGAATCATCAAGCCACACTTTAAATTAATAAACTTAATATCCCAACAGCGTAGTCTATTTTTATTTAATTGGCATAAACCCTTCGTCTTATTTTGTAAAAAAATATTACAGCATTATGAAAAATAATTTATTCCAGATGTTTTCCAAAAATAGTAAGGCTATACGCCTTATCATCCATTATGGCAACGCTTGGCAACTCACCCCATATTGCAAAATCAAAATGCTTAAACAATTTAACACTCGGTAAGTTATGACTAAAAATAAAGCCGAGTAATACTTTAATATTTAATTGCTTAGCTTGTGTTTGAGCAAATATCATTAGCTTTTTACCAAGCCCTTTACCTTGCGCTTTACTGGTAATGTAAATGCTCATTTCTACTGTGCCGTCGTAAGCTGGGCGCCCATAAAACGATTTATAACTTACCCAAGCAAGTACTTGGTTATTTTCGCAGTAAACGTAAATAGGCCTTTTATCGTTGTGGCTATTAAACCAGTCACGCTTTTCGTCAACGCTCACTTCTTGCGTATCTGCAGTTACCATTCGCCCTGCAATGGTTTCGTTATAAATGGCTACAATTTCACTAAGATCATCAATAGTTGCTAAACGGGTTGTCATAGGTCATTCAAAGGTTGATCAATTTGTTTCATATTAGCGTATGATTATCCAATCAAACAATTGAAAAGTTTAAGTAATGTAATGCTAAAAAAAATTATAATAGGATTAATGGCTTTATTTATTAATGCCCCACTCCACGCTGAAACATCATCAACTATAAACCAAACCTCTACCCAAGACTGTCAAGATTTTACCAATGTCGATATTCGAAAGCTGCGCTCAAAAGAATCTATTAATTTATGCCAATTTAAAAATAAGCCTTTATTAATAGTAAACACGGCAAGCAACTGTGGTTTTACACCCCAATTTAAAGGCCTTGAAGCGCTATATCAACGATACAAAGAACAAGGCTTAGTCGTATTAGGGTTCCCTTCTGATGATTTTTTTCAAGAAGAGGATAGTGAAAAAGAAACTGCAAAAGTATGCTTTGTAAATTATGGTGTAACCTTCCCTATGTTTGCTACAAGCGAAGTGCGTGGTAGTAAAGCGAACCCAATTTTTAAATATTTGAATGAGCAAACTAGCTCTCCAAATTGGAACTTTTATAAGTATTTAGTGTCTGCTGATCGTGAGACGGTTTTGCGGTTTAACAGCAAAGCAGCACCTGATTCAGAACAAATGATTGCTGCAATTGAAACTGTGCTTTCTGATAAATAAGTTTATACTGGTACAATTAGTTGAAACTAACTAGAATGACATTTTAATTCGGTTAAAAAAACACCACACTATACTCGGGAGATTTTATGACAGTAGCAAGCGCACGACATATACTTGTAGACAGTGAAGCACAATGCTTAGACTTAAAAACAAAAATTGAGCAAGGCGAAGACTTTGCTGAATTAGCCAAAGCGCATTCAAACTGCCCATCAGGTCAAGATGGCGGTGCTCTTGGTGAGTTTGGTCCTGGTATGATGGTTCCAGAGTTTGATAAAGTTGTGTTTTCAGCTCCAATTAACCAAGTACAAGGCCCTGTGCAAACTCAATTTGGTTATCATTTACTTGAAGTTACTAGCCGTTCAGAATAAATTTAACTGTATCGTAAGTAACGTTTTATAAAAGCCGCTTATGCGGCTTTTTTATGGAGTAATTATGCAATTAATTGGTTCTGTACCTTCACCTTACGTGCGCCGAATTAGAATTTGGGCACAACAAAACAACTGTAAACTAGAGCTTGTGAGTCTTGATATATTTTCTGAGCAAGATCGCCCTACTATGGCCAGTAAAAATCCAGCTCAAAAGATTCCCATTCTGGTAGATGGCGACTTAACACTTAGTGACTCTAATTCTATATTGCGCTATTTACTTGAAAAAACAGGACAACCAAAACTAACGTGGCCGCAAGAGCACTTACTTACGACTATAAATGCCTGTAACGATTCGCTAGTAGAAATGCTGCTATGTGAACGCTCTGGATTTGACATCAAAAGCGATAAACTCTTTTTTAATTTGCAAAACGAACGAATTGAACAAACATTAAGCTTTTTAAATACCCATTTAAGCGATGAAGAATTTAAAAGCTGTGAATACCTCAACATCAGTTTATACTGCCTGCTTGATTGGATTTGCTTTCGTGAATTAACTGACTTTAGTCAGTATTCAGAGCTTGTTGCTTTTCATAAGCAATATGGCAAGCGTCAAGCAGCAATAGATACTAATCCTCGTCACTAATTTAAAAAGGTAAACACATGAGCGATATCGAAATTGAATCACAACTAGTTAACTTTGTAGAAAAAGTACGTGTTAGCGAAGTAATTTGGGCACTTGGTGCAGAAGATAATGGCTTTGTAGTGTGCGATTCTAACCAATTTGACGAAACTGACGTACTACTGCTTTGGGAAAGTGAAGAAGCAGCTAAAGCGCAATGTAAAGAAGAGTGGAAAGACTACAGCCCTGTAGAAATAAATCTTGATGAATTTTTAGATGCATGGGTTGAAGATTTAAATGAAGATAACGCACTTGTTGGCATTAACTGGAATGATGACCAAGTATGTACAGAGATTGAACCTACTGGTTTAGCTCGCGCTTTAAGTGAGTAATACTTTATACGCTTTATTTTAAGAACGAATAAAACCCGACTAGCATCTACTGCTAGTTGGGTATAAAATAAAACACATCATTATTTTCAAGGTATTACGTTGAAAACCCATCTTGGTCGCCGGCCCTTTTCAGCCATGGAACTGCACACTCTTTATAATGGATATATATACGGTGATTTTAAAGTTGCACGTGAGCAACCAAAACACTGGCATTTTTGGCTTCCTCTAATTGCATACTACAGTGGTGCATATAGCGATGAAATTGGCTATCTAACGCTTGATGATCTGTCCCTTGAAAAAGATGTCTTATGTTTTAATTTTCATACTCACGGTAAGATAAAACCTCGCTTAGTTCCAGTGCATCAGGCACTTATAGATGCCGGGTTTAATGAATATTTAGCATTCATAAAATCACAAAATCAACAACGATTAATGTTCGACTTACCCGCTAAAACTGGCAGATACAGTGAAAAAGTCCGTATTTGGTTTTCAGGTGAAGGTGAGCGAGCCGGCTATTTACAAAAGTGTGATATACCAAACGTTGATCAACTCGGTATGAAAACAGCCGTAAGCAGCCTTCGTCTTAACTTTGAACAACAAGTGCGTATACATGCTCTGCAAGCCAACTCTAAAGACGCCTTTAATTACCTCATGGGATTTAACGAATACCCACATAATGAATTTAAGGACGTGCTTTTATTAAATAACGTGATCCAAAAAATACGTATTATTAACTCACACCTGCATTGGCAGCGTTTTATAACACGCGAAAGCCACTGACAAACTTTGTTACTATTTTCCCTTAAAGTCACCGTTATAATCAATTACTCTATTAAAAAAAACTGTTAGGATATCTAACCCCCTAATAATATGAGCATAAAAAAGCCTATTTAGGGTAGTTTCTAACAACAACAATCTAGGGATCACTATGTTTCTTAAAAGCCTCTTAACAGTGAGCGTTGCTTTGGCAATGGGTGCTGCAAACGCTAACGAATTCGTTATTGAAAAACTCGCAAAACCAAGTTCTCAACAGGTATCGTTAACACTCGATCCGAGCCAAGATACATTCACAGGGATAACTGAGATTTCCCTAGAAGTACTAAAACCAACAAAATACATTGAATTAAATGGCGTAGCTTACGCTGTTAAAATGGCGCAACTGCTTGGCGACGAAAACTGTGACTTAAACAACGAAATGCTTAAAACAGGTAAAGTTAAATTTAGCTGTGATGAGCAAATCCAACCAGGTAAATATACCCTTAAAGTTGATTTTTCAGCGCCATATAATCGTCAAAGCGTTGGTTTATACAAAACGTTAGACCAAGGCACACCTTATTTATTTACTCAATTTGAAATGAGTGATGCACGCCGTGCATTTCCTGTTTTTGATGAGCCAAGTTACAAAATTCCATTTCAGTTAACGATTACTGCACCTACATCACAAAAAGTATATTCAAATACGCCAGAACTAAAAACAACGGTTGATGGCGATATGACCACACACTTTTTTGATAAAACGCCGCCAATTCCTTCATACTTAGTCGCGATGGCTGTTGGCCCATTTGAAGAATTAGATATTAAAGGCATGCCAATTCCTGGTCGTGTAATTACCCCTCAAGGTAAAATTCACTTAGCCCAATACGCAAAAGAAAACATGCCAAAAGTACTGGGCGCACTTGAAGCGTATTTTGGTATTCCTTACGTTTACAAAAAATTAGACTCAGTAGCGGTACCAGAGTTTCCATTTGGCGCAATGGAAAACTCAGGCTTAGTAACCTACCGAGAAGATATTTTATTAGTTGATTTAGCTGCAGCAACACGCAGTAAAAAACAGCGTAATGTATCAATTATTGCTCATGAACTTGCTCACCAATGGTACGGTAATTTAGTAACCATGAAATGGTGGAACGACTTATGGTTAAACGAAGCGTTTGCTAGCTGGATGGCTGCAAAAATTACTAAGCAGCTTAACCCTGAGTTTGAATCGCACTTAGACCTGCCA
>NZ_AUTI01000257.1:0-12450 GCF_000497995.1 Pseudoalteromonas sp. TB25 | reverse complement strand
CCCGCCAGTGCAAGGCGTATTAGGCGAGCGTTAACAATGTCCGCAATTGGCACTAAGCCGAACTTCGGCAAAGAGCGATAACCGACCATTCAGGTGAGTCGTCATTAACTTAGTAAGAATAAGTGAAAACCTCCCTCTTTTTTACATAGTAAAATAACCTTTCCTAAGCTTAATACTTATAGATGGCAATAACTTACACTATTTGCTATTAATAGAAACTCACACAATAAGGACGTTTTCGCGCTAAAAAAGGGAAAGTGTCCTCTGATAGAGTTGTTAGGTTGCATATGAGCACTGAGATTGAACCAATGTATGTTGATTGTGGCGAACATGGTAAGCGAGTTGCAGCCGTCGTCTGTTGCCATTTGTTGAAACCAGAAGGTGTACCAGTAGGCTTTATTGAAAACTCTAGCGAACCTAATGACCTTCAAGCGTGGTGTTCCAAATGTGAAGCCTTGTTTGATGAAGAAGATGGTATGACTGAGAAGTTTCGAGCCTTTAATAAAATGTCAGTTGTGTGTGCCAATTGTTATGAAACATCAGCTGATTATCACAGCGTCGAGGCTCAATAGTGTTTGTTGTAGACCAGCAACCTAACAAGCCAAGTCAGCGGGAATTTTACTCGCTGAAAAACGCTCTTAAAATCCCCTGCTTGGGGCGTTTCCACCGTCCGCTCATGGCACTCGACAACATAAAATGCTGATAATAATAAGTAAGGTATTTTACTGTGTCGGATGGCGCTTCGCTTATTCGACCTACACTGGCACAAAACTGCCCATCAAATAGGTATAATTTTTATACTGCAGTGGTATAAAACTTAAAGGGAAGTATATTGTCGTTGATAATGATCAAAATCTTTATGCTTACGATGCAAACAGAAAACACATGAATTTCATTGCGCCTCTTATTTGTAGTAGCCAATTAAATAGAATAATTATTAGAACATTATCAAAGTATTAATTTCACAAGTTACACTCCTTTGGTTATGCTAGTGAGCATTATAAAATTATATTGCGAAACCCTCTATGCTACCTCTACTTCGTATCTTGATAATTGAGCAAGACCCAGCCACTTTACAAGGGCTTTCAACGAACCTATCAAAGACCATTCCTAACTTTGAGCGAGACGATATTCATATCGATATTATTGAATGCCTCGAGCTTAAACACGCGCTGGAATGTGTAGAGGAAGATGGTGATATTCAAGCCGTAGTTCTAAGCTGGGATATGCACAATAAAGTGGGTGAGCGGATGTATAGCCGCTTTATTGAAGAGTTAAAGGCAATTCGTCTTGAGTTACCGGTTTATGTTATTGGCGACGACACTAAAGGGCTGGAAATCGTAAACGAGTCAGAAGAAATCGAATCATTCTTTTTTAAAGATGAAGTGATTTCTGACCCAGAAGCTATTTTAGGATATATGATCAACGATTTTGACGACCGCTCTGAAACGCCATTTTGGACGGCGTATCGTCGTTACGTTGGTGAAGCAAACGACTCTTGGCATACACCGGGTCATAGTGGGGGTTCTAGCTTTAGAAACTCACCTTACATCAAAGATTTTTATCAGTTTTACGGCCGCAATGTATTTGTTGGCGACCTGTCGGTTTCGGTAGACTCGCTAGGTTCATTATCAGACAGCACTAATACTATTGGTCGCGCCCAAGAATCAGCCGCGGCGACGTTTGAAGTTAAGCACACCTACTTTGTTACAAATGGTTCATCTACCTCAAATAAAATCATCTTGCAGACACTCCTGCGTAAGGGAGATAAAGTAATTGTCGACCGTAATTGCCATAAATCAGTACACTATGGCATCTTGCAATCAGCTAGTTACCCCATTTACTTGGCGAGTATTTTAAATCCAAAATATGGCATTTTCGCGCCACCATCGTTGGCCGACATCAAGTTAGCAATTGAAAACAATACTGATGCTAAATTATTAGTGCTTACCGGTTGTACTTACGATGGCCTACTTAGCGACCTGAAACAAGTGGTAGATTATGCTCATCAATATGGTATTAAGGTGTTTATAGATGAAGCCTGGTTTGCATACTCTTTGTTTCATCCTAGCTTTCGTCATTATTCTGCGATACATGCTGGGGCTGACTACATTACGCATTCGGCGCATAAAGTAGTATCGGCGTTTTCTCAAGCGTCTTATATTCATATTAACGATCCCGATTTTGATGCCGATTTCTTTCGAGAGATTTATAGTATCTACGCTAGTACATCGCCTAAATATCAGCTTATTGCATCGCTTGACGTGTGCCAAAAGCAATTAGAGATGGAAGGCTATAAGCTGCTCAATGCGCTGCTAAATCATGTTGAGGAGTTTAAACAACAGATGGCCTCGCTTAAGCAAATTAAAGTATTAGCTAAGCAAGACTTTATGGAAATATTCCCGCATTTTAGTGGTGATAATATGGGTCACGACCCATTAAAAATCCTTATTGATATTAGTGAGCTCCCTTACTCATTAAAAGATATTCATAAATATCTACTGGATGAAATTGGGCTAGAGATAGAAAAATACACACACAGCACCATTTTGGTTTTACTGACGCTTGGCGGCACGCGCTCAAAAATAATTCGTTTGTACAATGCATTGAAAAAGCTAGACAGCGGTAAAGTAAAACTATCGAAATCGACGCGTAGAGCTCGCTTACCTGAAAATTTACCAGCTATAGATTTGGCGTGTATTCCAAGCGATGCTTTTTATGGTGACCGCGAATCTGTGCCTATTAGCAAAAGTAACAACCGCATTTGTGCAGGTTTAGTTACTCCATACCCACCGGGCATACCGCTTTTAGTCCCAGGCCAGCATATCACTGATGATCATGTTGAATATTTGCAAGAGTTGGCAAGCCAAGGACTGACTATTCAAGGCAGTTTCGATGGTGAAATTTATGTTCTTAAGGGTAAGGTTAAAAAATAAAGGTATTGGTTTAATACTATCTCGAGCATTATTACTGGCGGTAGTATCGTAAGATATTGCCGCTGTAACATTGAAGGTTTGTGTGAGTTTGAAGATCAAACGGGCTAGATTTTTTGTTTCCTTTGGGCTGTGAGTTCAGCCACTCGACAACATAAAATGTTGATGATAATTGGCAAGGTATTTTACTGTGTCGGATGCCGCTTCGCTTATCCGTCCTACACTGGCACATACCAGTCTACATAACTAATCTAACTTGAATTATAAACATGAAAAAAGGCGGTAAAACCGCCTTTTTAATGAGATTTAATGTTTAACTATTATTACAGCTTGTAGCTTAAACCTAAGAATAAGCGTGGGCCGTAGTCATTAACTTCACCTAAGTTTCCTTCAACAAAGAAATCTTGTGATTTAGGTGCGCTGAACAAGTTAATTGCTTCTGCTTTAACTCTAAAGTGCTCATCAATTTTGTATGATGCGCGCATTTCCCATACGCCTACAGAATCAACATAACGAAGTCGAGTACCATTTGTAGTATATGGTTGGAAATACTCACTACGATATTTGTAAATAACGGCAGTATCAAACCCACCAATTTGGTAGTACAGCTGGCTGCTAAATACATGCTTTGAGAAGCCAGGTACTGAAGCCGACTCAACAATACCGTCAGTTAATTGTGTAGTATTACCGTCTACATCAGTAACAAACGTATCGCCGTATAAGCTATCTTGGAACTCAAAGTCAGTGTCTGCATAGTTGTAACCAAATTTCATACCGATGCCATTATCCCAGCGGTAAGAAAATGAAGCTTCTAGGCCTAGTATTTCACTGTCCTCGTCTGACGTAACAGAGTTGGTGATTGGTAGTGAAACTGTTTCACCGGCAACAGTAAAATCTTCAATTACTGTTTGTTGTTGAAAACCACCGTTGAACTGTTTGTAGTATAAGCTTAACGCTAAGATTGAATCTTCGTTAGGGTACCATTCAAACGCAGCGTCGTAGTTCCACGACATAAGCGGTTGAGTGTCCGGGTTACCAGAACCATTTACACCCACTAATAAATCGCTGATTGATGTTGCTGTACCTTCTGTATCTTCTTGGAATGTACGGCTATAGCCTAAATCAGATGGATCTGCGCGTGACATGCCACGGTATATGCCAGCTCGGAATAAAATATCTTCGCTGTAATCAATAACTAGGTTAAAGCTTGGTAAATACTTAGTGTAATCGCCACCACTTTTTATTTTATCCAGTGAACCGTTATCAGACTCAACTAGAGACAGTATACCTGTGTCACTTGTTACTACGTCAAAGCTATTTCTAAAGCCAATCGAAGTTACTTCTGTGTCTACAATACGAAGACCAAAGTTACCGCGAATGAATTTGCCAAACATTTCAGTATCGTAGTTAGCCGTTAAGTACACTGATGTTGTTTTTTCTGTTACATCAATTGTACCTGCATTTTCATATTCCACTTCTGGGTAAGCAAACACACCATCAGCGTTAGAACCCGCTACAGCTTGTGAGAAACATACGTTGTCGTATGTAGCCCATGATGAACCAGTACCGCTAGCTACAACGTTACCGTCGCTATCAATATTTGTTACGATATCGCCATCAGAGACACTCGATAAAAAGCCTGATTCAGGAAAATCGATTTGACAACCTTGTAATACGTCAAGCGCTTCAGTACCAGAGTCTAGTGTAAATTCGTTTCTTGAACCGTTACCTTGGCTACCACCATACTGTAGGAAGGTCATTTCAGATGTTCTAATACCACCTTGAATACTTGTAATAACGTTGCCATCTAGCGCATAGTCAAAATCTAGTCGCGCTGAGATAACTTCGTTTTCACGAACATTTTCACGGTCAAGTCGTGTTCTTAGGCTATCTGTAAAGTTTGAAATATCTGTTACGTCAAAATCTGTCAATGTGAAATGAGGAATTTCATCGCCCATATCCCAAGAAAAGAAATTGCGACCTGATGTTCTACCACGATTAGATATTTGAAGTTCTTCACGTTCAGTTTTTGAATACGCTAAATCTAAGTCAACAGTTAATCTATCGGTAACTGTATGTTCTATATTTATGCCGTAACCTTGGTAGTTTTCTTCACGAGAAAATTGCTCACCCGCTGATTCAATACGCTCTTCACCTTCCCAATGTAAAATACCGCCTACATCGTTAGTTACAAGAGTTGGACCGGTTACACCTGGTGTTGCACGTTTTTGTAAAAAGATTAAATCGTGGCGTGCTTCTTGTTGTGTTCTATCTGAAATTTGTGCATCAAAGTTAATATCCCAATCAGCTGACGGTTGGTATTGCAGTGCAAAAAATACTGCATCACGTTCATCAGATGTCTCGTTTTGACGAAAGCTTCGGCTACTGCCAGTCCAAGCATAAGGAGTCCCATCACTTACTGCTTTACCTGTTTCTGGATCGATTTCTGTATCGTAACCTTGGTTGCTACTGCCATTAACTTGGTCTTCACAGTCGCCTGCGCTGCTACGATAAAAACCTTCATTGGTATTAGTCGGATCGTTTAAACACGCCCATAATGAAGAACCTGATGGGCTAGAGCTTCTGTATTCAGCCTCTGGTTGACTAATTTCTTGGCGCTGCACACCAAAAGACACACCAACGGCTTGGCCGTTATCAAATTCAAACTGATCAACATAACTAAACGTGCCACGGTAACCCGCGTCACTTTGCAGCGAGTTATCTACATTACCTTCATCTGGGTTGTAATTTAATTTAACCTCAGCTGATACACGTTGTTTGCCAAAATCAAGTGGAGTTATAGTTTCAAGTGCAATAACACCTGCAACACCACCTTCAATCATTGAGGCATCTTGCGTTTTATATATCGCTACTTTTTTTACAAGTTCAGAAGGGAACTGCGAAAAGTTAACTGAGCGGTCACCACTACCATTAGTCGCTTCACGACCATTAATGTGTGTTGCACTTAAAAATGGACCAAGACCACGGATAGTGATTTCTGTAGCACCACCGTTTTCACGGTGAGATGCAGCACCTGTAATTGATTCTAGTGCTTCACCGATAGACAGTGCTGGTAAATCACCAATATCTTCAGATGACAGGCCATCAACTACTGTTGTTGCTTCACGTTTAATTGCTATTTGATCTTGTATCGTTCTACGTGTACCTGTAACACTAATTATTTCAACGTCTTCTTCAACTTCTGTCGCTTTTCCCTGATCTTCCTGTGCGCTTGCTGTAAATACGCAAGAACTTGCCATACCTGCGATGACCGCTATTCTTACCCATTTTGCAACTGGGCGCATTGCAAACTGCCCTGTTGTAGAATTATTGTTATCTCGTGACTTCAACGACATTTGAATTCTCCGCTGGTTGTTGTTGTGTGATTTTAGTGTGTTAGCTTGTTATGCTGATGTATATTTTATGTGACCTTTAACATTAATATACTTAAACCCAGCACGATGATCAACCAATTTGACGTTTTAATATTACCATAAGGTATACCAATTTTAACTTAACGGCATTACCAGTAGGTCAGGCAGGTTTTTTACTAGAATATAAATAGCTCTAAACTAGTCCATAAATGAGTTATGGAGGCTAAAAAAGCGTGGTGAAAAGTATAAATAATAAAAAAGCCCCAAATTTGGGGCTTTTAAAAGTTAACTGATTAATTGGTTATTTAATCGTTTTGTATTTTCCATGTAGATCCAACACCTACTTCAGATGATTGAATATAATGAAGACCTTTAGCACCCGCCTCTGCCTGAAGGCCTGCAGGGTCAGTTTCTAATAACGTACTTGCTGCTGTAACGTACTCAAGCACTTCTTTACCGTTAGTTGCTGGGTCTTGGTCAATTGCACCATCAGTATCGAATGCGCCATTACCATTTAGTTTTCTAATTTCAACCCAGTCACCGCTTGCATCGCCTGATACTCGACTATCCATATAACCAAAGTTATTACTTAGCACCGAACTATCATGATTAATTAAGTCACAGTCATATTCAAAAGCATGGTCACTTTCAAGTGTATTTGGGTAAAATAGGCCTTGAGTTGTGGCACTGCTGTTTATTGTATCTGCGTCTGTTTGATCGCCTAAACCGTTTGCAATTAAATTTCCATTAAAGTTTATAACAAACGCATTTTTGGTCAGCCCGTATAGTACCGGTGCATTCGCTGCGGTTAACTCATCGCAATCACTTGTTGGTGCTTTAGGGCCTATTTCCGTACTAAATACAATAGGTTGCTGTGAGTTCAAAACCGTATTGTTTGTTACATTTAGTGTAAAGTCGCCAGCGCTATCAAGTACAGCTTGGTTACCTGAGTTTGGCACACCGCCATCAGCTTGTGAAAATGGGTTAGCTGTAAATACAATACCGCCCGCTTCTTTATTACCAGAACGAATACCTGCAATGTAGTTGTTACTAACGGTGTGACCAAGTGGTGTGATCAATACCCCAGCAGGTCTGTCGCTTGAGCTTGCAATATCTGTAGTACGAATAATAATGTTGTCTGTAACACTATTAAATCCACCATCTTCTAATGAAATACCACCATTAGGATTTACGATTGTATTGCCTTTGATGGTTGCGCCAGAAGTTTGTACACGCATTAAACGACGACCCGTTACAAAGTTTTCTACGCGGTTATACTGAATAGTAAAGTTTGCGTTATCAGCTGCACCACTACCCGTTGTACTACCTGCATTGATTAAGTATAAACTTGATTGATCAAAGTTTGGATTATCACTGTCACTAAATAAATTATATTGAATAATGTGATCAGAGCTTGATGATGATATTTTTATCACAGACCCTTTTTCTGCTACATTTCGATTAGAGAATGTATTTCGCTCAACCAACGCACCTTGACCTTTTATCATCAGCCAATGGTATTCAGAGTTATTGAGTGTAGCTTCTTCTCCATCCATCGTGTTTTGCGAAAAAGTAAAGTTATCCCCTTCTGAGTAAATAACAGCACCTTCTTCGGTTTCACAAAATCCACCCGCTTTAGTATCTATATTCTTAAAGGTAAGCCCTGTTAACCCAGCGCCATCTACTCCAGCAGCTACATGCACACATACTTCACCACTAAGTACAGGAGTTTGACCTTCTACAGCGCGAAGCGTTACTGCACTGGTTAATAAAATTGCGTCCATATCAGCATAAACACCCGTGTTTAAGCCAATAACATCACCGTCAGCTAAACCGCCACTTATAGCACCAAGAAGTGCTTCAGGGTTACTAACTAATTGTGTGTAAACCAATGTATCAACTGAGTTTGTAACCTCACTCGCAAAGCCATCATTATCTGTATACGTGGCTTTTACTGACATTATTGAGCCAGCGTAATCAGAAGGCGTAAATGTTTTACTATTGCTCCCTGCTATTTCAACACCATCAGCAGACCAAGTATAAGTAACGTTAGCCTCTTCAACGCCGTTGTTATCAGTTATCTCAGCGGTTAACTCGCCATTTGTTAAATAAGGCACTACACCCATAATGGCTACNCGCTACCGGCTTCATCAACCGCAACAGCAGAAACAGCAATTGTTTCCTCTGATGTATTATCCTCGATAAACCCATTATCATCTGTATAAGCAACCTGAACACTTATCTTTTGACCTAAAAGTGATGCATCAACTGTAAAGGTGCTCTCTATTGCGCCATCTATCTCTTGTGCGTCAGCAAGCCATTGATAAGTAATATCTCCTGTCGCCCCATCGGTATCATTAATTTCTGCTGTTAAAGTATTTCCAACAGTTGGCGTGCCGCTAATTGTAACTTCGCCTTCTGAGTTTGTTCGTGCGACAACCTCTGTACCGGCTGAAGTTACAGACTCGTTAAACCCACGGCTATCTTCAAAAGATGCACTAACTGTAATAACTGTACCAAACTGTGCGTCTGTTAACGTGAGCGTTGAAAGTGCTTCATCAGCAATTTCTACGTCATCTGCAAACCATTTATAAGTTACTGTATCGCCATCAAAGCCATTGTCGTCAGCTACATTAGCAGTTAGTTGCGAACCAACTAGTGCGTCACCTGTAATAGTTAAACTTGCAGGAAATGCGATTGCGGCAACATCTGCGGTTGGTTCTGTAATATGCGATTCATTAATACCGCCATCATCGGTATAAAGCCCTTGAACTGTAATTGGTAACCCTATCTGATCGTCAGTCAATGTAAATGAAGCGCTATTTGCACCAGCAATTGCCTCACCATCTGCATACCAGTAGTAAGTCACGTCACCTGAGATACCATCAGGGTCACTAACTTCAGCTGTTAATGTTTGTCCGCTTGTAACAGTTCCACTAAGAGCAATAGAGCCCAAGTTGTTGTCATTGTTGTTTGAGTTTGTGTCACAACCAACGATTGCAGCTGCAATAGCGCATAGCGCAAAATGTTTGAATTTCATGGTGGCTCTATTCTCCAAATTTATAGTTTTAATATTTGGCCATCTATTGTGTGTGTTACCAAATAAATCATGTGTTTATTACCAAATTTATTTAAATTGCAAATAAATTGTTAACCAACTTGGTAATATAACCACAATAAAATAAGTTTTTCCACTATCCCCACCTAATTAAATAACAATAAACAAACACCAAGTTAACCTTGGGCTTTTATTTTTGGTTGAAAATTGAATTCAATTGTGAAAAATAACGTTGAAGATACATAGCGTTATAGTAAAAACTTAGTTTTATATAGGGTTTAGTAAGTAATATTATTAAATATATGTGAAGTATTCTTATTTGAAGACAATAAGAAAAGAAGTGAGTTTGTATAAAGAGGATGATTTACAAAGAGAATTAAAATTAAGGGTAAAACAAGGGGCAATTTTCTTACCCCTTTTTTTGAGTGCTGTTTTATAACATGGCGTTATTATAAAACTCTACAGGCTCATTTGAACCCAAAGCAACAGGCACACGCTGGTGCAAGCTAGTTGGCGCAATATCTAAAATTCGCGTTCCTCTAGAGGTTGCTTTACCACCTGCGTTTTCAACTAAAAGTGCTAACGGGTTTGCTTCATAAAGCAGTCTTATTTTTCCGTTATCGTTACCACTGCGTTTATCTTGTGGATACAAAAATAACCCGCCTCGGCATAAAATACGATGAACGTCGCCTACCATCGCTGCATTCCAACGCATTGAGCTTTTTTCAAAGCTTTCACAGGTGTATAGCAATTTATCAAAATACACTTGTGTTGGTTCGTCCCAGTAACGGTAGTTAGCCATATTAACGGCAAATTCACGACTTTGTTCTGGCACACTTAACTGCTTATTTGTCAGTAAGTAACCGCCATGTGTTGAGTCTAACGTATAACAACGCGTAGGACCGCCAGTACTCATTACAAGTAATGATGAAGGGCCGTATAACACATAGCCTGCACATACTTGATTTACACCGGGCTGACTAAATTGCTCGTCGCTATCAAAAGGAACATCATCACGGGCTAAGTAAATAGTAAATATAGTGCCTATTTGCCCATTAACATCAATATTAGAAGAGCCATCTAACGGGTCAAAAGCAACAATAAACTTACCTTCAGGGTGGCCACCTACCGCATGATCTTCTTCCTCTGATGCAACAGATCGTACACTGCTGTCGTCAAGTAGGATGTCTTTAAGTAGTTGGTTTGCGATTACATCAAGCTTTTTTTGAACTTCACCTTGAACGTTTTCATTCAAAGTTGAGCCTAAAACACCGGCTAATTCACCTTGGCTTACTCGAAAAGCAATTTCTTTACTGGTCGCTAAAATTGTGCGAATAAGTAAAATAAGATCGGTATCTACACCGTCTTCTTTCAATACTGTATTTAATCTTTTCATGCGCTATACCTGTTTACACAATTTAGATCGTCAAAGCATTGCTCTAGCCTTGCAACCATACTTTGCTCTGAATGACGCAACCATACACGAGGGTCATAGTATTTCTTGTTTGGCTTATCATCCCCTTCAGGGTTACCAATTTGCCCCTGTAGGTATGCTTGCTTGTCTTTGTAGTAATCTAAAATACCTGTCCAACACGCCCACTGCGTATCGGTATCAATATTCATCTTCACTACGCCATACGTTAAAGACTCTGCAATTTTACTGTACTCAGAACCACTACCACCATGAAAAACAAAGTTAATTGAGTTGCTTGGTAGATTAAATTTTTCTGATACGTAAGCTTGTGAATCTTTTAAAATAGTTGGCGTAAGAACAACGTTACCCGGTTTATATACACCATGAACATTGCCAAAAGAGGCTGCAATTATAAAGTTAGGGCTAATACGACTTAAGCGTTCGTAAGCAAATGCAACATCTTCAGGTTGAGTGTATAAAGCAGAACTATCTAAGTGTGAGTTATCAACACCGTCTTCTTCACCACCCGTGCAACCAAGCTCAATTTCAAGCGTCATACCTATTTTTGCCATACGCGTTAAGTAACGTTCACAAATTTCGATATTTTCTTCTAAAGGCTCTTCTGACAGATCAATCATATGTGAGCTAAACAATGGTTTGCCAGTCAGTTCAAAGTGTCTTTCACCTTCATCAAGCAAACCATCAATCCAAGGTAGTAGCTTTTTAGCTGCGTGATCAGTGTGAAGCATCACTGCTACTTCATAATGTGCTGCCACTGAATGTACATATCTTGCAGCACTTACCGCCCCAAGCACAGCTGATTGTTGCTCTGGTAAAGATAAGCTTTTACCACAAAAAAATTGTGCTCCACCATTAGAAAGCTGAATAATAACGGGCGAGTTTTTCTTTTTAGCAGCTTCTAGAGTCGCATTTATAGATGTTGTACTAACAACATTTACCGCTGGCAACGCATATTGATGTGTACGTGCATGCTCGTACACAGCACTTACTTCGTCGCCAACGATTACGCCTGGTAGTATTGTTGGGGCTAAATAATTCATTTATGAAATCCTTTCTATTTTAAAGCCTGGATACAAGAATCAGTAATTGCTTGCCAATTTTCTTGTTCAACCCATTCTTTTTTCGCTATCCAAGTACCGCCAACGGCGAATACATTATTTAAAGAAAGATAGTCCATTTTGTTACTTTCGCTAACGCCACCTGTAGGACAAAAGCTGACTGCTCTAAATACTGACGACACAGCTGACACAAAAGGAGCGCCACCAGCAAGCGATGCTGGGAATAATTTTTGCTCTTCAAAGCCATACTCAAGCGCCATTAAAATATCACCGGTGTTTGATACACCAGGAAGTACCGGCACATTACATTTAGCAAGTGCTTCAAGTAACGCAGGAGACACTGCTGGGGTTACAATAAAATCAGAACCCGCTTCAAGTGCTTGCTCCAAAATATCAGTATTGATGACTGTCCCTGCACCTACTTTTAGCTCAGGCACCTGTGCTTTAATAGCTTTTAATGCCTCTATTGATGCCTCTGTTCTTAGCACTACTTCAACTAAAGTAAGCCCAGCATTGGCCATAGCTTTCGCTATTTGAACACCTTGCTCTGGAGTATCTGCTTGAATTATAGGTAGCAGTGTTTGTCCTGCCA
>NZ_AUTI01000256.1:0-1190 GCF_000497995.1 Pseudoalteromonas sp. TB25 | reverse complement strand
TCAGTAGTGAAACGAAACAGCGCCGATGATAGTGTAGCATTTGCTATGTGAAAGTAGGACATTACCAGGCTTCAAATTGTAGAAAGCCCGAATCTAACGATTCGGGCTTTTTTACGTCTGCAGAAAAGTAAAATACGCACAATTAATAGACACTCACATCAACACCTAGGTAAGCGTCCGAGCAACGACACCTAGCAGAGTGGATTTAATTAATAGAAAATATCGTCAGTTTCTACTGGAGGTATTATGCAAAAAAGAACCCTTAATGACTGGCAAAAATTGATTGAGCAGCAACAAACCAGCGGCTTATCTATTGTCGCATTTTGTAAAGAAAACATGTTACCCACTTCAAACTTTTATAAATATCGGTCTAAGTTACAAGACGCTGCAAAAGCACCTAAATTGGTGAAAGTGCAAAACAAAGCCATTCCCCATAAAGTGAATGCCTCAATCACGTTATCTCATGGTGAAACTCATTTAACTATACCAACCTCATCTGAGCCTACATGGGTGGCTAATTTAATAAAGGCGCTGCAAGCATGAACATGTTTATTGATGTGCCCGACGTGTACCTTTGCAATCAGTTTGTCGACTTCAGAAAATCCATTAATGGCTTAGCGGCCATTGTTGAAAGTGAACTCGAACTGTCAGTGCTATCCGGTGCCGTGTTTGTTTTTTGTAATAAAAGCCGAGATAAGCTGAAGATATTGTATTGGGATAACACAGGCTTTGCCCTGTGGTATAAACGCCTCGATAAGCACAAATTTAAATGGCCGAAAAACCTCAGCGCCGACACCCTAAACTTAACCGAGCAACAATTACACTGGTTATTATCTGGGTATGATGTCATAGGGCATCAACAAATCAACATCGAAAACGCTAGCATTATTTAGATCGTCGCGGGATCAATATTAACCATCGCATTAAGCTAGTTTACGGTAAAAAACATTATAAAATAGAAGGATGAATATTGATGTTAACCGCCTTCCAAACGATCCGGCGTTGCTTAAAAAGCTGTTGGTAGAGCACGCTGAAAAGTTAGCGCAAGCGACTGCGAGAAACCGGTATCTAGAGGAGCAATTCCGCCTAGCGCAACAAAAACAATTTGGTAAAAGTACCGAAGGCTTTGACGCACAAGGTGAATTGTTTAATGAAGCCGAAGACATCATTGAGCAACCTGATGAGCTTGC
>NZ_AUTI01000255.1:0-20904 GCF_000497995.1 Pseudoalteromonas sp. TB25 | reverse complement strand
TCGCCGTTAAATAAGCGCTCAAACGAGCTATACGTAAAAATAGAGCACTGGCTATTAAAGTTTGAAAGCAAAACTCGTTTAGCTGAAGAGCTACCTGTTAACCTAAACGATACTAAAATAGTCATTTTTGGTATGGGACGTATTGGTACTGGTGCTTATGAAACAATCAACGCGACTCACCCAAATGTTGTTGCAGGCATAGATATAAAACCTGAAGTGGTAGATAAGCACGTTAACAGAGGCCGCAACGTATTAATTGCTGATGCAACAGATCCTGACTTTTGGCAACGAGTAAATCATTCGCAAGTAGAAATGGTCATGCTTGCAATGCCAAAGCATATGCAAAATATTTTTGCGCTAGAGCAACTACAAGCCTCAGGTTATAAAGGCCAAGTAACAGCTATTGCAAACTACCCTGATCAACAAAAAGAGCTAGAAGAAATGGGTGTTCATTCTACTTATAACTTTTACTTAGAAGCAGGTAGTGGTTTTGCAGAGCACGTTAAACAAGAGCTATTTAACGAATAATCACTTTTTATAACGTCTATAAATAACAAAGCCTTAAAATCATTAAGGCTTTGTTATTAGTTTTTAAATGAAAAGCAATTCTATTTACATTCCTTTACAAGCCATTTCACCACGACCATAAAAAACAGGTAGACTATCCATGTTGGTTAAATAAAACCCCATGTTCTAATAATAACTTAATTAGATCCCAGCTAATTAAAGTTCAACTAGGTTTATATTAATCAACAAAAAATTATTAAATCAGAGGGCCTACTCCCTCGCAAAATAGGCTGTTTCTTGCCCGTCACAGCCTATTTTATATTTCTAAAATCCCTTACACTTACGCAGACTTTAAAACCTAAGTAACTCTTATGGATCCAAAACAATTAAAAATAGCTGTAAATACAACGATGCCTTTTGGGAAATATGCTGGGCGCCCTTTATTACTACTACCAGAACCTTATTTGGTGTGGTTCAAACAGCAGGGATTTCCTAACTCGAAACTTGGTAGCCAACTAGCGATGATGTATGAGGTTAAACTAAATGGCCTTGAGCAAATGTTAATGCCATTACTTGAAAAAAATAAAAAATAATTGAGAACTTTTTTAAATACTTGCGGTCTATTATATTGCTACTTGTTGATTTTGGTTTTTAACCGCAAAAAAAGCGCCTTAGGCGCTTTTTTTATGTCTTAAATTTAAGAGGTAAATATACAATAAATTTAGCACCACCTAAGCTTGAGCTTTCTGCTTTACACTCTCCTTGGTGCCACGACACAATTTTAGCAACTATAGCAAGCCCTAAACCAAAGCCACCAGTGTCCTTGCCTCTACTTTTATCTAATCGAGTAAAAGGCTTAAATACGTTTTCTCGCTCAACGGGGTCAATCCCTCCACCATCATCTTCAACAATCAATACTATGTGAGTTGCCTCTTGTAGCAATGAAATTTTGACTTGTTGATGAGTGTATTTGAGCGCATTGCCAATTAAATTTTGAAATACTCGCGCCATAAAGTGGCTATCACAGTAGTAGTTTAAATGCTCAGGGAGGTTTATAGAGAGCGTTGTTCTAGCTTCAAAATTTAGCTTTTCAACAGTGGTTTTTACCAGCCCAGCTAAATCGCAGTTTATTGGCTGTAAACTTGGTTGTTGAGAGTCTAATCGCGCGTATTCAAGCATTTCAGAGACAAGTGACTCAAGCTCGCTAATGTCTGTTTGCATGTTTGTTAGGTATTTTTCGCCTTTTTCGTCAAGCATTTGTTCTTGTAGCATGACTATTGCAAACTTTAAACGTGCTAGTGGTGTTCTAAACTCATGCGACACCGATGAGGTAAGCTCTTGCTGCGCACTAAGTAAAAACTCAATACGTTGCTGCATTACCTTTAATGTATCAGTTATAGGTAAAAAGAAAGACTTAGAAGAGTCATTTAGTTGAAAGTCTTGCAAACCCTCTACCGCTTCACACGCTTTACGTAGCTTTGCAAAGTCACGCCAGAGTAAAAAGCTCCATAGCCCAACTGGTATACCTACAATAATAAGTAGTAATAAATACGGCCAAACAGAAGATGATTCTTGCGTTAATACGCCTACCGGTCCTACTTGAAGTAATGAATCATTACCGAGATCTACATACCAAACAATGCGTTGTTGCTTATCATACAAATATAAGTAGTGGTTTTGATTTAGCTGCGATTGTTGTTTTTGAGGAAGTATTAAATCACGTCGTTCAATCACTTTACTTTCAAAGTTATGCTTTAGTTTTTTAAGACCATTTGGGGTTTGTGAAAGCAACCACAGTGATTGCCCAAACTCATCGTCTAAGAAGACCTGCTGCTGCGACTCTTCATAGGGCCACAGCTGCTCAATAACACCACTTACAACAAATAATGAAACAATGATATATAAGTATAAGCTGGTAAACAGTTTTCCCATTACAGCCGATTAACCTTAAATAGTTCTAAAGATCCCATGCATCAGAAACAAATAAATAGCCTTGTCCCCATACGGTTTTTATACGATACGGCTTATCACTATTATCGCCTAATTTTTTACGAATTCGTGATACGCGTACATCCACAGTTCTATCAAGTCCGTCGTATTGACGGCCAATCATATGTTGGTGCACATGTTCTCTGCTTAGTACTTCACCCGCATTTGACGCTAATAGCCATAGTAGTTCAAACTCGTGCGAAGTTAATACAATCTCTGAATCACTTAGTTTTACAATACGGCTTGTTTTATCGATGACTAAATCACCAAACTGCAGTTCTTCACTAGACTTTACTATTGGTTGCCCACGTCGTAGTAATGCATTGATCCGCGCTAGTAATACACGTGGCTCTGCTGGTTTTATTACATAATCATCAGCACCAAGTTCTAAACCAAGCACTTGGTCGAAGTCTTCACCTTTAGCAGTCAACATTAAAATTGGTAGAGTAAATTTATCTCTTACTTGGCGGCAAACGCTAAAGCCATCTTTACCTGGCAGCATAACGTCTAGAATCATTAAATCGGGTGTATTGTTTTCTAGGTAATTAAACACTTCGTCACCACGCTCTAACACTTCGACTTCAAGGCCATTATGTTCAAGGTAATCTTTTGTTAGCTGTTGTAAACCGAGATCATCTTCAACAAGTAAAATTTTTGGCATTAGTTGCTCCTAAATTAAAAAAAGCTCCACGGAGAGCGAAGCCTACGCCTATTTTTTTTAGCATGGGCGCTTTGTACTTCAACCTGTGTTTTTGCTATTAACACACCCGTATGAGGATTGATTAAGGAGTATATGGTCTCCACCTGAACACGCGCTTTATAATTAAATTGCCCAGAACGCTGCTGCTGCCAGCATTGAAGTAGTTGTTCTTGTTGATACAAACAGACATCACTATAGGTGTTTAATAGCCATTTAAACTGTAAATCAAGATCGCAAAAATCCTGCTGTTCGGAAACCACGCAGACTTTTGGAGAAACACTAAAAACAGGGGTTTGTGCCACACTAAAACCACTAAAAAAAGTGGTAATAAACACAACTAATATTGAATACTTCATATTAAAAAGTACGATCGAATCCTATAAATGCAGTCATTGAATAAGTACGTTCAAAGAGCGGACTGCCATCCATAGCCGAATAGTCGTAATATGCTACATGAAAACGAAGAGAGTCAGCCTTACTCAGTGGCCAACGGGCGTCGATTTTAGCATAAGGTTGCCAACTACTACCAACGTCTATTTTGCCAAATTGAGTTTCACCCTCATTAAGTCCATAAAAATAGCTATTTAGTTCCGCAGATTTATAGTTTATTCCAAGTGTTGGCTTTATTTTAAGCTTTCCTAGCACAGTATGATATTGCCACTGCAATGCACCGCGTACACCTCGATAAACATCGGTTATATCATGCAGAGCCTGAACTGAAAAAACATGGTCATCATTTACATAGTGATATGCAATACCCGCATCCAAGGCAATTTGCCGTTTATGCAAATTATCAATATCAGCGTAGCGAGAGGACGAGGCTTCATTTTGCATTACAAACTGATTATTAAGAGCACTACTTTGCAATGCAAATACATTTTTAGGGTGCCAGTCTATAAAAAAGCGAGATTCAGAGTTGAGTTCACTAACTAGATTAAAGTGATGCTTTGGGGATTGTGAAAATGAATAGCCAAGGCGGCCATTATCAAAAAACCATTGCTCTGCATAAAACGCAATTTGTGGAATAAGCACAAGCGGAATATTATCTCCACCATGCAAAGGGTTGGTTATAACTCCAGCCCCAACGCTTAAACTCAAATGCAGGCGATCAGTTGTTATATCTTGCTCTGTATAATCGTCAGCATGCTTGCTTGCCTGTGTTGCTTGCACCGAAAGGCAAGCAAACAAAGTGCTAAAACATAGAGCAGTTAATAAGGAGAAGGAATACCGCATCAGCGTACATCAAAGTATTAAATTAAGTAAGTTCCCCATACTAGCAAGGTCTTTTTAAACTAGCTCTAGCTGGTTACAATTATTCACAATTTGTATACAAAAATGTTAACTTTTGTGTTTTTGAAGTGACAAACCCTTCAAATTAGTTATGTGCGTTGGCTAAGCTGGCACTGCTTTGAGAAACTTTGGAAATGAGGGATAACCTCGCAAATGCTTTAATTCAAATAAAATCTGCAGGAAGCCAACTCTAACAACTTTTTTTTATTAACCTTACAAGCTACTAGGTTACCAAAGTTAATAGCGGCTTTAGCCGTAATAAATCAAGCTTCTGATGCTTATTAAATATCAGGGGCTATTTCTATTCGGTTTCGGCCATGTGTTTTTGCGATATATAAGGCTCTATCTGCACGCTCAACTAAAACTGAGCTATTAGTAAATGGACGTAAAATAGCTAAACCAAAACTTGCAGAAATAGCACGTTTAGCTGTTATATCATGCTTTTTACGAATCGCTAATTTCGCAATAGCTAAACGTATACAATCGGCAAACGCTATTATATCGTTAATAGTGTCAAAATAAGCTGTTATACAAAACTCTTCGCCACCGTATCTATATATATTTGCTGTTTCAGTTGTATTTTCTCTCACTTTTTTGGCAACTAACCTCAACACTTCGTCACCCTTTTGATGACCAAAGTCATCGTTAAAACGTTTAAAGTGATCAATATCAAACATAATTAGTACGGCAAGAGAATCTTCCTGTGCTTTCTCTGAGTATTCAAAACAAAATTTTACGATATCTGAATCAAACTTACCTCGGTTATAAAACCCCGTAAGCGTGTCGGTATCAGCTGCTTCTTTTGAAATATTAAGTGCTTCTTTTAAATCTTTTATTTCGTTGTAAGCAACAGCTAACTTAGTTTGAAATTCTCTAGCATAATCCTGCATAGCAATAGAATCGTCGGTTAAGCGCTCTACACAACCTAATATTTCATTATAAGAATTTACATCAGCAAGCATATTTAATTCATTTTGTGAATCAACTAAACTTGTTGTAAAGCTTTTGGAATGCTCAAGCGTGGTGCTTATATCTTGCTGGACTTGCTCCATAGTTGTATGGAACTTTTCAGTCATTTCTTGAAAGAAAGCCAGATCGTCTTGCGTTAAATGCTTATCAAAAATTTCTTTTGCTTTGTCTTGTGAGCATGTTTGTTGCTCAGCAATAACATGGTCTAATTCAGCATTTAATGAAGGGTTACTCCCTTGAATGTAACAGTACCAAATTGCATAGTTGATAGGCGTAACCGGCATGCGGTATTTTACCATCAAAGGAATCGCCTTTTTAAGGCATTGAGCAGAATGAGCAAGTGATACGGCGTGGTTCATAAATAAACTCTCAAGCGTCATTGTTTTTATTATTAGCACTCAATGTTAAGTAATAGTAAACTCATACGCAACCTATATTAATACTATTTAACTAATTTGCTTGCTCTGTGTGCATATTAAATTGCTTTTGCTTCTAAAGTTTGCGCAATATTCCACAACGCACTGATTGCAGGGTCATTTAACTCTTTTCTTAATACCGCCAAACCGATATCAAACCCTTCAGGTGCTTGCATTTTTGGTGTTAGGATTTGTACCTTATCTTGCAGCGGGCTGTTATCTAGCACTATTTTAGGGACCATTGCGACGCCTAGCCCTAAGCTCACCATAGATACCATTGCTTCATGTCCTGCAACTTGGGCGTAGATTTTTCCGTGAATATTATTTTTGCGCCACCAGTGCTCTAACCTTTGGCGAGAAAAACCTTGTTCTGGGACAATAAACTCTAAATCAGACCAATTAATGTCATCACTATTTTGTGTAAGCTTTTGTGTGATCGGACATTGAATTTTTGGGCCAATTAATAAAAGTGGTGAGTGCCCAATATCAACAAAGGCAATTTGCGACGGTAATTTATTAGGCTTAGCTGCAATTGCCATTAATTCGTGGCCATCTAGGACACGATTTATAGCAAGTGCTGGGTCACCGGTATTTAATGTTATTTCTATGTACTGATGCTGCGCACGAAGTTGTTCTAATATTTGATGTAAAAAACTATAAGATGCAGTTACAGAACAATAAATACTTACTTTGCCGTAAATATGCTGTTGTGGGTCTTTTACATTCGTTTTAAAACGTTGCCAATTAGCAAGCGTTGCCGTTGCGTAATCAATAAAGGACTCCCCCTCACGCGTTAATTTAACGCTTCGGTTATCGCGGATAAACAATGCTACTCCAACTTCTTCTTCCAAATGTTTTATATTTCGGCTCAAAGTGGGTGCGCTTATGTGGCAAAGCTCACTTGCGCGCCCAAAGTGAAGTGTTTTAGCCAACGCTAAAAAGTAGTTTAAGTGCTTATGTTCCATCCAACCCCCTGCATTTCATATTATGAAACACTTTAATTCAAATATATCATTTTACGCAAGCAACGATTTTACATATGGTGTTTGTAAGCGCAGTAAACATTGCGCATCTAACAAACATGACTTTATAGGACACTAACAATGGCGAATTATTTCAATACCTTACCTTTACGCGAGCAATTAGCGCAATTAGCGCAATGTGAATTTATGGACGCAGGCGAATTTGCCGATGGCGTTGATGCACTTAAAGGTAAAAAACTAGTTATTGTAGGCTGTGGCGCACAAGGTTTAAACCAAGGCTTAAACTTACGTGACTCTGGTTTAGATGTTTCTTACACATTACGCGCATCAGCTATTTCTGAGCGTCGCCAATCATTTTTGAACGCATCTGAAAACGGCTTTACTGTTGGCACTTACGAAGAACTAATCCCAACAGCTGATGTAGTACTTAATTTAACACCAGATAAGCAACATACTGCTGTAGTAAGTGCAATTATGCCGCTTATGAAAAAAGGCTCTACACTTGCCTACTCTCATGGCTTTAATATTGTTGAAGAAGGCATGCAAGTACGTGAAGACATTACTGTAATCATGGTTGCGCCTAAGTGTCCTGGTTCTGAAGTACGTGAAGAATACAAACGCGGTTTTGGTGTACCAACTCTAATTGCTGTTCACCCAGAAAATGACCCTCAAGGTCATGGTTTAGCACAAGCTAAAGCGTATGCAGCAGGGACTGGCGGACACCGTGCAGGAGTACTTAAATCATCATTTATTGCTGAAGTTAAGTCAGACCTAATGGGCGAGCAAACCATTTTATGTGGCATGTTACAAACTGGCTCTATTTTATGTTTTGATAAAATGATAGAAAAAGGCGTTGATGCGGGTTATGCATCAAAGCTAATTCAATACGGCTGGGAAGTAATTACCGAAGCACTTAAGTACGGCGGCGTTACAAACATGCTTGACCGCCTTTCAAACCCTGCAAAAGTAAAAGCGTTCGAACTAAGCGAAGAGCTAAAACTAATTATGCGCCCGCTTTATAATAAGCATCAAGATGACATCATCGACGGCACTTTCTCACGCACTATGATGGAAGACTGGAATAACGATGACGTAAACTTACTTAAATGGCGCGCTGAAACAGCAGAGACTAACTTTGAAAAGACCCCTGCTGGCGATGTAGAAATCTCAGAACAGGAATTTTTTGATAACGGTATTTTAATGGTAGCAATGGTAAAAGCAGGTGTTGAACTTGCTTTTGAAACCATGACAGCAGCCGGTATTATTGAAGAGTCAGCTTACTACGAGTCTTTACATGAAACGCCATTAATTGCTAATACTATTGCACGCAAAAAGCTTTTTGAAATGAACCGTACAATTTCTGACACTGCAGAGTATGGATGTTACCTATATAACCATGCATGTTTGCCATTACTTGCAGATTTTATGAAAAAAATTGATACAGATGTCATTGGTAAAGGCCTTGGCGAGCACAGTAACCAAGTTGATAACCAAACATTAATTCAAATTAACGCCGCCCTTCGTGAACACCCAGTTGAAAAAGTAGGTGCTAAATTACGTGGCTACATGTCAGCAATGAAAAAGATTGTTTAACCCTAAACGATAAATGTTTCGCTTGTTAGAAACCAAGCCCATATGCTTTGCTTATGGGCTTTTTTATGCATATTCATAAAACTTTAACCATAACACGCTACCTTCTATTCATTTCACAGTAGGCAATATCTAGCTCTAAATAAATAATGTGCTAGTATAGTCCTCTACTCAGTTGTAAAATTAACTAATATCATGACGATACAAAACCTTTCTATTACTCAAAAAATCACAGCTTTAGGCAGTGTTATTGCTATATGCGTAGCGGCACTGATTGGCTTGACCTCTTTATACAGCTCTAAAGACATAATTGAGCAACGTATGATCGAGTCAGAGCTACCTAGTAAACTGCAAACAATCAGTAATCATATAGGCGGTGAAATTAATGAGTTACTTGGTGCTGCTCAGCAACTATCATCAAACGAATTTGTTTTACAGTGGGCTCAGTCTAGTAATCAAGACGACACCTTATTATTAAAAGAATTAAATCGCGTTGCCCAGCAATACGATTTAGCAACAGCATCTTGGGCAAATAGAGACACTGCACAGTACTGGAACCAGAATGGGTTTTTGCGTGTGTTAAAAAATGATGCAGCCGATGGCTGGTTCTTTGCTTTTAAGCAATCAAAACAACCTTATTCTATCAGTATTTATCAAGAGTCAGCCAATGATGTGAAAATGTTTGTAAATCATCAGCAAGCTAATGGTACTGGTTTAGCAGGTCTTGCAAAAAGCATCACTGATATGCAAAAGCTATTACAGCAATTTAAAATTGAGCAAACAGGTTTTGTATTTATTGCAGATAAAAATGGATTAATTCAACTTCATAAAGATGCCAATAAAGTAGCAAAAGCAAATATTGACGATTTATATACTGCAAATATTCACAGCCAACTATTTAATAGTAATGGCTTTGCACTAGAAGAAATTAGCTTAAATGGCGAACCTACTCTTATAGCTGCAACCCCAATTAAAAACACTGACTTATATGTTGTAGCTCAAGTACCAAAAAGTGAAGTATTCGCAAGTGTAAACACCCTACAATGGCAAATATTTACTTTTACAGTAATTACCGCGTTAGTTGCTAGCTTGATTAGTTACTTACTTGCTCGCTCTCTTTCATCTCCACTTTCTAAAATGGCTGAGTTATTTTCACGCTTAGGCTCTGGCGATGCAAACTTAGCGTACCGCTTACCAGAATCAAGCCAACCAGAGCTCAACAATCTAAGTAATGGCTTTAACCAGTTTATAAATAAAATAGAAACAGCGATTACTCAAGTTGCCAGTGAAAGCCACGATATTCGCCAAAGTTCTGATCATGTATTTGAACAGGCAAAACGAAACTCGCAAGCAATTGATAATCAAAAAGAGCAAACAATATCTGTCGCAGCAGCTATCAACGAAATGGGCGCTACAGTGCAAGAAATAGCACAAAGCGCAGCGAATACAGCTAAGTTAACCGATAACAGCCGTGAGAACACCATTCAAAGCCACAAACAAGTATTACAAAGCCAGGCAACTATCTCAGCCCTAGCTAGCGATATTGATGGCATAACAGAGCAAGTTACTTTGCTTTCTAAAAAAACGGTTGATATAGCAAGTATTGTGGATTCAATTAGAGGGATATCGGATCAGACTAATCTACTTGCTTTAAACGCGGCAATTGAATCTGCTCGCGCAGGTGAGCACGGCCGAGGCTTTGCTGTTGTTGCTGATGAAGTACGCGCTCTGGCAAACCGTACATCGCAATCAACCACCGAAATTCAATCTATGATTGAAGAGCTTACAAGAATATCTGATGATGTAGTTAACGATATTAGCCAATCAAAAGATAAAGCGCAGCAAAGCGTTGGAGCCATGCAAAGCTCAGTAGAATTACTCGATGCGATAGCCGAAACAGCTAATCAAATAAACGATATGGCTACGCTTATTGCAACTGCAACTGAGCAGCAAAGTAATGTGGTTGCTGATGTAGGTCGTAACATAGAGCAAATAAGTGAAATTAGCGATAAAGCAATGAGCGAGCAAATCAATACAGAGCAAGCTATTCGTGACTTGGCAAACAGCGCTCAAACACTCGATGCACTTGTCGCTACCTTTGAAAAACATCGCTAAGCAGCTATAACTGCTATATTTCCTTTGTGAGCAAAAGCTATATTAAAAGCTAGCTTTTGCCCACAGCGAATACGGTTTAATCTAAATAAATTAACTAAATGATTTTAGTGTCGCCGGTATTAAATGCTAAAACGTATGCTTCTTTTTTGGCTCTAGGGAGCTTTTTTAATTGATACTCAAGTTTACTTGCTTCACTTTTATTACCAACTTGTTGTTGATGAATAAGTAAAAGCGGCCCTTTCCCTCTAAGGTTTTTGGCCCCTTTGCCGGCTTGATGAGTTGCAAAGCGTTTTTCAACATTAGTCGTGATCCCTGTGTACCAATGACCAAATCGTGTCTCAACTATATATAAAAACCAAGTAGACTCCGTTTTTAAAATATTCGTTTCGATGTGCTGTAAACTTTTTTCATTATTTATGGTCAAAACATTACCTTAACGCCCTTAACATAAAACAATTGCTTAAAAGGGTTTTACCTTCAGTGACTAATCGGTATCATGCAGATTATAAAAAATAAGGATCACAACTAACAATGCAGTCGTTAAAAACTTTTTCTCTTTGGCTTATCGTTGCTTTAACACTTAGCTCAGCAGCAGGTTGCTCTAGCTGGGTATACCGAATTAACATCCCACAAGGCAACTTTTTAGAGCAATCGGATGTTGAAAAACTTCGTGTAAATATGACTCGAGAGCAAGTTGTTTACGTATTAGGCAGACCTATTGCCGAAGACGCCTTTGATAACAATACTTGGCGTTATATTTACAGCTTTAATAAGGGCCGTAAAAACGAGCAAAATAAAGAGTTAGTAATTAACTTTGAAAATGAAAAGTTAGTTTCAATCTCAGGGGATTATGACCAACCTGAAAACTTTACTACACCGCTCGAGCAATAAATTTCTCAAGTGGTAAAAAAAGGTGAGCATGGCTCACCTTTTTTATTGGTTTATTTAAAAGCTTTTACCATTTTAAACAACGTTAGCGTGTGATTTAATCCGTTAAATTTTTCCACGTTTATACCGATTTGCGTTACTTTTCGAGTGGGCGGCCACCCGTTATTTTATTTGCACGCCCCTCTTCTTTAGCTTTTTCTGCACGCTTTCTACGCGCATCTTTAGGGTCTGCAATTAATGGACGATATATTTCTATACGGTCACCGTCTTTTAATTCATAGTTAGCTTTTACAGTTCGATTCCACACACCTAACGTTAGCGATGTAGCATCTATCTCAGGGCACTTTTGTATAATACCTGACTTAATAACAGCTTGCTCGACTGTAGTCCCTTGTGGCACTTCAATTGATAAACACGTGGCCGTGGTTGGTAATGCAAAGACCACCTCAACATTAATCATGCTCTCGCTCCATAAACCTGTTTTGCACGTTGAGTAAATGCACTCACCATATTTTTTGCAACATCGTTAAAAATCTTACCAAAGGCAAGCTCTATTAACTTATTTGAAAATTCAAATTCTAGTTGCAAGTGAACTTTACATGCTTTGGCGTCAAGCTCTTGAAAGTGCCAACGTCCTTTTAACATCTTAAATGGTCCATCAACAAGGCTTAGTAACACTGTTTGCTCATCAACAAAGGTGTTTTCGGTGGTAAACCACTTTTTTATACCCGCCTTGGATATTTCTAAACTCGCGGTCATGTTATTATCATGCTGTGAAACAATTTTTGAGTCTGAGCAATTTGGTAAAAACTGCGAATAAGCTTCTACATCATTAACTAGATCAAACATCTCTTTAGTGCTGTACATAACCAGCGCACTTTTTTCTATTTGTGGCATACTCACTCCCAACTGTGTGGGCGAATTTTAGCAAGCTTTGCGCGTTTCCCCAAATTTTCATGCTGCTTAAATTAAAGCTTAATTTTTAAAAGCATTATTAAAAAATCGATGTAAAACATCTCACATTACGTATATTATAGGGCACTATGGCTAAGAAAAATTCATCAAAATCGACAAGTAATACCATCGCGCTAAACAAAAAAGCGCGACATGAGTATTTTTTACACGATAAGTTTGAAGCAGGTGTTGAACTACAAGGCTGGGAAGTAAAAAGTATCCGAGCAGGTAAGGTAAACATCACCGAAACTTATATTCATCTTAAAAATGGCGAAGCATTTTTGCTTGGCGCGCAAATCCAACCACTTAATAGTGCATCAACCCATGTAATTTGCGATCCGTTGCGTTATCGTAAGTTACTATTAAGCAGACGCGAACTTGACCGTCTACTCGGTGCAACAGAGCGAGATGGCTATTCATTAATAGCTACAGCTATGTACTGGAAAAAATGTTGGGTAAAACTTGAATTTCATCTAGCAAAAGGTAAAAAGTTGCACGATAAACGTGACGACGGGAAAAATAAAGATTGGTCTCGCGAAAAAGAACGTTTAATGAAACACAAAGTATAAGCACAACGCCTAACTAACAAGTTAGGCGTTTTTTTTATTAAAAAAAACCAACTATTATTTGTTTTATTAATATACAACAAGATTACTATTTATTCAGAATACACATGTAAATAATTTATTACAATTTTATTGTGAATTAATTAATTTAATTATTACTCGTATTTAGGCTGTATTTGTTATTTCCAAAATAAAGCATATGCGCCTATTTCAACCTTCTTCAGCGCATAACATCTGTTTTAAAATCATCCAAAAACACACAAAAAACCATACTAAAATCACATTTCAGTCTAATTGCTAACACTTAAGTTACATGATATTAATGTCGTCGCTTGTTATATCAATCCGCTTAAATATGGGATTTATTTAACAGTTTAAAAAGGATTGGTATAGAGCAACTAAATTTATAACATATCAACAAGGACTTAAGGATGAAGCAATCAATTGCATTTACACCTAGCTTAATTGCAGGTGCTACAATCGCACTTTCAGCAGGTTTTACAACAACAACTTACGCTGCTGAAGAAGCTAAAAAAGTAGAGCGCATTGAAGTAACTGGCTCACGAATCAAACGTTCAGATATCGAAGGACCTTCTCCGGTTCAATCAATCGCAAGAGCTGATATTGAGAACATGGGTTATGACAACCTACAACAACTCCTCGAAAGAATGCCTGTCGCGGGTAGCGGTACTTTCTCAACACGTGGTAACAACCAAGACTCAACTGCAAATGGGTCTGCTGCTGTTAGTTTACGTGGCTTAGGTGCTGATGCTACGCTCGTACTAATCAATGGCCGTCGTGTATCTATTAGTGCATTTGCCGAAGGTATCACAAACTCATTTGTAGATATTAACAGTATCCCAGTTTCTGCCATTGAGCGAATCGATATACTAAAAGATGGTGCTTCAGCTATCTACGGCTCAGACGCAGTGGCGGGTGTGGTAAACGTTATCTTGAAAAAAGACATTGACGGTGTTGAAGTTAATTTGGGCTACGGTGGTACTGATGGTCCAAATTATGAAGAAACAACAGCAAGTTTAGTATGGGGTACTACTAGCGAGAAAAGTAGCGCATCAGTTATTATCGATTACTTTAAAAATACATCTCTTTCTTCTGATGAAATGGGCAGCTTAGGTACAGCAAATCAATCACCTTATGGTGGCGAAGATTTTCGCTCATCTCGTGGCTTCCCTGGATATTTTTATGTAGACGGTGTTAAAACAATTGATCCGGCTTGTCCTGCTGAAAATGCAACTTCAAGCGGCAGTTGTTTATTTGATTACGGCCCCTACGGTTATATCGCACCAGCGTCTGAACGCGTGGGTGCTATTTCTCAATTTGAATATAACTTTGATAATGGCATTACGGGCTTTTTAGAAATGGCAGTACAGCACAATACGTCTGTTGCGGCCGGAGCCCCTACTCCACTTGATGAAGATGCAGGCTTAACTGTCCCAGCTAGCCACCCTAACAATCCATTTGGTGAAGACATTCAAATTGGTCGTTACCGTACAGTTGATGCTGGCGCACGCCAATGGGATATTGAATCAGATACTCTTCGCTTTGTTGCAGGGCTTAGAGGTGAGTTTAATGACTGGAGCTGGGAAACCGCTGTACAAAAAGGCCGAAGTAAATCTTTGCAAACAGGTGATAGAACACAAGGTTGGGTGCGTACTGATTTCTTACAACAAGAAATTGATGCAGGAAACTACAATCCATTTGGTGGCACATACAACGACCCTGCTGTAATTGATCGTATTACAACAAGCTTAGTGCGTCGTGGTGAGTCTCACATGACTTCCTTTGATGCAAACATTACAGGTGAAGCATTTAGTTTTGGCGATGATGTAGTAATGATGGCTGCAGGTATTGAGTACCGTGAAGAAGACGTTAATGACATTCCAGATGATCAATTTCAACGTGGTTTAATATTTGGCACAGAGTCTGTATCTGCATCTGCAGATCGTGAACAATACGCCGCCTATGTCGAGTTTTCTATCCCTCTTGCTGATAATTTAGAGCTACAACTTGCTGGCCGTTACGATGACTACAGTGACTTCGGTACAACAACAAACCCTAAAGTAGCTCTTCGCTGGGCGCCTACTGATGAAATCACAGTGCGTGGCTCTTGGGCACAAGGCTTTAGAGCGCCTTCTTTGGCACAAGTTGGTTTAGGTCCATCTCAAGAAAGCCAATTCTTTGTAGATACATACCGATGTGAAGCAACAGGCCTTGATTGTGATGCACTTGATTACAACATTGAATTTGCTGGTAACCCTGACCTTGAAGCTGAAGAATCAGAATCATGGAATGTCGGCTTTATTTGGGCGCCTTCTGCTGAGTTTGGTTTAAGTGTCGATGTGTGGAGCATCACTCAAGATAACAAAATTGATGAGCAAGAGTTTGGTCCAATTTATAACTCTGAGTGTAATAACCAAGATAGTACTGTATGTGTGCGCTTAACACCTACAGGTGGCGATAGCTTAGGAACAATTCAAAAAATTTACAGCACATTTGAAAACGTTTCTTCGCAAGAAGTATCTGGGGTCGATGTTTCAGCTAACTACAATCACTCACTTGATGACTTAGGTTTATTGAAATTTAATTTAGAATGGGCATACCAAGATAAATTTGAAAAAGATGGCCGCGATTACACCGGTGAGTATGGCTATCCAGAGCACCGCTGGATTTTCTCTACAAACTGGGAAATTGGCGAGTTTAATACAAACGTAAACATCAGTTATGTAGGTGAGTTTGAAGATACCCCAGATATTGATTTTGACGGTAATTTAGACTTTGATAGCAATACATCACGTATGGTTGATTCGCAAACATTGGTAGATTTACAAACATCTTATCGTGTTACTGACTCAACTAAAGTATCGCTAGGTGTAAATAACTTATTTGATGAAGAGCCACCATTTGCAATTGGTGATGGCGACGCTGATCTATACGGTTATGCTTCAGGTGTACACAACCCTAGAGGCCGATACTTCTATACTAAAGTTAGCTTCTCGTTTTAACTTTGCGAGCTTATTTTAAAGTGAGCTAACGCTACAAATAAAAAAACCNGGTTTTTTTTATTTAAAACTAAGGGCTAAATTATAGCTCGCCTTCGTTTTCAGATAAGAACTTAGCAACGCCTTCAGGGCTTGCGTCCATACCTTTTTTACCTTCAGTCCAACCAGCAGGACATACTTCACCGTGCTCAGTATGGAACGCTAGCGCGTCAACCATGCGAAGCATTTCGTCTATGTTACGACCTAGTGGTAAATCGTTCACTACTTGGTGACGTACGTTACCTTCTTCATCAATTAAGAAAGAACCACGGAACGCAACACCCGCTTCTGGATGCTCAACGTCATATGCTTTACAAATTTCGTGTTTAACGTCTGCAACTAGTGCGTATTGAACTTTACCAATACCGCCGTCTGCTACAGCAGTGTTACGCCATGCGTTATGTGAGAATTGTGAATCGATAGAAACACCAATTACTTCTACGCCACGCTTTTGAAACTCTTCAAAACGCTTATCAAATGCAATAAGTTCAGAAGGACATACAAACGTGAAATCTAGTGGGTAAAAGAAGATAACTGCTTTTTTACCTTTAATTGTTTCATGAAGGTTATAGCTATCTACAATTTCACCGTTACCAAGAACAGCTGCAGCGGTAAAGTCTGGTGCCTGGCGGCCTACTAATACACCCATTTTATTCTCCAAATATTTTGAGTTTGTTTTCAATTGCTTTCGCAATACTGGTACTTATATGGGCGCTAAAAATTAAAAACCAATAGCGCATACATATAATTAATTGGCATTCTAAAGTTATTCACTGCAAAAGAACAATCGCATTTAACGATGTGAGCAATCGAAAATACCGAACACTTGCAACTTGCACTAATGTGCTTAAATAATAGGTCTATTTTAAAGGGTAAGTTGCGTTGTAACTAAGTAGAAATTTTAAAAATATCGAAGTGGTTTATACATTAAACTTTTTAGAATTTCATATAAGGTGGCGCTAAATTTTATAGATATAAAAAAACCTGCAAATGCAGGTTTCTCGCTTAGACTTAGTCCATTATATCTGAGGGCATATCACCACGGATTTTTTGCCAAATCTCACCTGTTTGATGACCGTATTTACGCATCATCGAAATAGCACCATCATGCTCTTTATTTTCTGCCAAAATGGTTAAATCTTTATAAAACTGACGAGCAAGTTCACGAGTTCCGGCATCAGAGAAGTAATGACAACCAATCTTTGAATAAAAGCCTCTAAAACCATTAAGTATTAATACATAAATACGGTTATTACCCGCAACGGCTAATTCGTGATGCACTTTATAATCATAGTCAGCAAATGCTTGAGCGGTGTCTTCTAGCTCATGGCTTTGTGATAAAATTTCAATCACGCGTTCAGGATTTAACTTAATTGCAGCACGTGTATAAATAGCACTAATATTAGTACGTGCAGATAAAAGCTGATCTGTCAGCTCTGGCATCTTGTCTTCATCTAAGCGCGCTAATGTTTCAAGAATGTTTAAGCCAGACGTTTCCCAAAAGTTATTTACTTTTGTAGGTTTACCATGCTGAATTGTTAGCCAACCATCACGTGCTAAACGCTGTAATACTTCTCTCAAGGTTGTTCTTGTAACACCAATTAACTCTGAAAGTTCTCGCTCGGCAGGTAAAATTGAACCTGGAGGGAAATCGCCGTTCCAAATGGACTCAACTATATATTCTTCAGCAAATCCTGCTGGGCTTTTCGCTTTAAAAATTCTCATCCAGTTCCCACTCGAATTAATCAACACTCATCGTTTTACACGAATAACTGACTGATTGTACCAGACGAAGCACAACTAACAAGTAAAGTAATATATATTAATAATGATCATACATATCAAAGGTGAGATTGTTGCACAGCGTGAGATTTTTGGCTTGGTAAAAAGATCAGAATTGGCTTTTAATTGAACGCACAGTCCATATATATAAAAATTATAATCACACGTATATCAAGGGCAGCTATGTGTAAATACCTAACGTCAGCTGAGTGCCATGAGCGGACGTTCGTAACGCCTCAATCAGAGGCAAAAAATAGTTGGTTAAAATTAGCGACGCAGGAGCAAAACCAACTGTTTTTTGTCCTGCTGAATTGACTTGATACTCATTGAGCCTCCTCCCTAGCATCGCGATTATTCGCTACGCAGAAAAGGCAACCAACCTTACAGGAGAAAGCTCAATGAACTTTTACAATAACATGCATCCATATTATTGTGGAATCGATTTACACGCGCGATTACTTTACGTCTGTATCATTGATAATACAGGACTTATCCTTGTTCACAAGAAAATTAAAGATGACCCAGAAGCACTACTAAAACTACTTAAACCGTATACCGGTAACATTGTGGTTGGCGTAGAATGCATGCATTGCTGGTATTGGGTCGCTGACTTTTGTAAAGAACACACTATCGACTTTATTCTCGGTCATGCGTTATATATGAAGGCGATTCATGGCGGTAAAGCCAAAAACGATAAAATAGATTCATATAAAATTGCCAAACTCATCCGTGGGGGAAACTTCCCACTTGCTTATGTGTATGACAAAGATATGCGTGCTACGCGCGACTTATTACGCCGAAGAACTAAAATTGTTCGCCACGGAGCTGATTTAAAAGCCCATGTCGCCAATACCGCCAGCCAGTACAATTTACCTGCCCACAACGTGAATTTAAAGAACGTCTGCGACAGAGAAAAGATGCGCTACTACTTCCCTGACCGCGTTGTGCAACGATCCATTAATTTAAATATGGCCATACTCGATTGCTATCACAGCGAGCTTAAGCCTTTAGAGCATTATATTGAACAAATGGCCAAGCAACACAATCCTGTTCACCTTAATATCTTGCAAACAATAAATGGTATAGGCCGCATTCTCGCACTTACCATTATTTATGAAATTGGTGACATTAATCGCTTTTCAAGCCTACAAAAGTTCGCTTCATATAGTCGGTTAGTCAAATGTAAAGCAGAGTCTGCCGGCAAAACCTATGGCACCCAAGGTAACAAAATTGGCAATGCACATCTAAAATGGGCGTTCTCCGAAGCCGCTGTATTGCTGCTGCGTCACAATCACAACGCCAACAAATACCTCGAAAAACTACAAAAACGAATGAGTAAAGCCAAAGCACTGTCAGCGCTTGCGCATAAGCTTGGTCGCTGTGTTTATTATATGCTTAAAAAAGAGACGGTATTCGATGAAGCAAAATTCTTAAAGAGTTAGTCACGGTATTGAGTGAGCTGAACATCTAACTGGATATAAGGCTGAGCATCAATCAATTAGGTGAGTTAATAACCAACAAGGTTTAACCTGATTATATGCCTACAGACCTAAGCCACTTGTCTTGATTAGACGCTCAGTACGCGTGCATTAATACAATAAACAAAGTCGCTTACACCTGACTTGAGCCTGAAACTAACTGGATCATAATGATGAAACCAGCCGCCTTGAATAGTGCCATGATGAGGTTAACCGATGAATGTCTAGTGCCCCAGCAACCCCAAAAGGATATGGGAAAAAGCTGGCTGCGATGAGATCGCAATAAGAGAGCCTCTATATGTGTTTGCCGTAAGCTACTTACTTAACAGCCGCATCGACATACGAAGTAAACGAATTTGTTTATTGATTTAGAATTGACCGTCAATTTATAAAAACGGTCAAAAAGAAAACTAATGCCTATTGACAGAGTTAAGGCTCATATGTGTTAGTACCCGACGTACTGCTTTAACAACCCCAAACGAAATATAGGGTGAGCTCTTTCACTTAACCCCATTTCCAGAAGACTATCAATGTGAGAGTCAATTTCTTCAGCCGACAATTTGCTCACATAAAGATGCTTATATAGCAAACCGTAATGTAAGCGTCCGAGCAACGACACCTAGCAGAGTGGATTTAATTAATAGAAAATATCGTCAGTTTCTACTGGAGGTATTATGCAAAAAAGAACCCTTAATGACTGGCAAAAATTGATTGAGCAGCAACAAACCAGCGGCTTATCTATTGTCGCATTTTGTAAAGAAAACATGTTACCCACTTCAAACTTTTATAAATATCGGTCTAAGTTACAAGACGCTGCAAAAGCACCTAAATTGGTGAAAGTGCAAAACAAAGCCATTCCCCATAAAGTGAATGCCTCAATCACGTTATCTCATGGTGAAACTCATTTAACTATACCAACCTCATCTGAGCCTACATGGGTGGCTAATTTAATAAAGGCGCTGCAAGCATGAACATGTTTATTGATGTGCCCGACGTGTACCTTTGCAATCAGTTTGTCGACTTCAGAAAATCCATTAATGGCTTAGCGGCCATTGTTGAAAGTGAACTCGAACTGTCAGTGCTATCCGGTGCCGTGTTTGTTTTTTGTAATAAAAGCCGAGATAAGCTGAAGATATTGTATTGGGATAACACAGGCTTTGCCCTGTGGTATAAACGCCTCGATAAGCACAAATTTAAATGGCCGAAAAACCTCAGCGCCGACACCCTAAACTTAACCGAGCAACAATTACACTGGTTATTATCTGGGTATGATGTCATAGGGCATCAACAAATCAACATCGAAAACGCTAGCATTATTTAGATCGTCGCGGGATCAATATTAACCATCGCATTAAGCTAGTTTACGGTAAAAAACATTATAAAATAGAAGGATGAATATTGATGTTAACCGCCTTCCAAACGATCCGGCGTTGCTTAAAAAGCTGTTGGTAGAGCACGCTGAAAAGTTAGCGCAAGCGACTGCGAGAAACCGGTATCTAGAGGAGCAATTCCGCCTAGCGCAACAAAAACAATTTGGTAAAAGTACCGAAGGCTTTGACGCACAAGGTGAATTGTTTAATGAAGCCGAAGACATCATTGAGCAACCTGATGAGCTTGC
>NZ_AUTI01000254.1:0-2340 GCF_000497995.1 Pseudoalteromonas sp. TB25 | reverse complement strand
GTAAACGTCCGGTGATCATCACCTAGATATTGATATTCCAAGGCAATAATTGTTCTATGTCTGGCTCAGGCTGACAAAGCTCATCGAGGCAATGCATGATGTAATCAAATGGCGTTAAGCCGTTGGATCTTGCAGTTTCGATGATGCTGTATAGGTGAGCGCTTGCTATTGCGCCGCGTGAGGTTTGGCTAAACATCCAGTTCTTACGGCCAATAACAAATGGTTTGATAGCGCGCTCGGCGCGGTTATTGTCGATATTAAGCTGACCATTTTCAAGGTAAACTATAAGTTTATGCCATTGATTAGCGAGATAGGTTGCTGCCTCTGCTAACTTGGTTTTCCCGACTAAACGTGGCTGGTTTTGCTCTAGCCATTTATGCAGTTTATCGATAATAGGTTTCGCTTGCTCTTGCCTTATTTCATGCTTTTGTTCTGGTGTTTTATCGTTGAGTTTTGATTCAATGCCGTACAGTTTTTGAATAAGACTCAAGACTACGTCGGCTTTGCCTGTCTTGTTTTTACCCTGCACGTGTTTTGCTTCTATAAATTTACGACGTGCATGGGCCCAGCAACCAACGAGTGTTGATTGCGTTTGTGCATACGCTTGATAACCATCAACCTGTAAATAGCCCGAATAGCCATCCAGATAATTAACCACACAGGAAGCTGCCCGACTGTTTTGATAGTCGTAAAGCACAATGTTTGGTATTGGGTTGTGTTTATTTATAGCCGATGGCGAATCCGTGCCGGTACAATATAGCCACATGTAACTTTTTACTTTGTCGGCGTTGACCACATTGACCGTCGTTTCATCGGCATGTATCGCAGGCTGTTTAAGTAACGCGTGTTTCAGTCGTTGTATCAGCGGTTCAAACAAGGTAGCGGATGCGAGTACCCAGTCACTCATGGTTTTACGGCTAAGCTCAATGCCGTATTGCTTGAACATCGACTCTTGTCTGTGCAGTGGCAGTGCATATTGATATTTGCTGGTGATGATTTGACTTAATAAACTGGACGTGGCCATGCCTTTGTTGATGGCCATGTTTGGCATCTTGGCTTGTTTAATACTGTTATTCGACCCTGACTTATCACATTCACGACACGCGTACTTTGGGCGAATATGCTCAATGACTTTTATCTTTGCGGGGACGAAGTCGAGCTTTTCGCTGACGTCTTCACCCATTTTATGCAACTCATTACCACAGCAGTTACACACCTTGTCTTCTTCGGCAATGTCATGAATCACTTGCTCACGGGGTAAGTCTTTGGGTAATGGTTTGCGCTTTGGTGTTTTGCGTGTGTAGCTAATCTCTTGCGTAGCAAGCTCATCAGGTTGCTCAATGATGTCTTCGGCTTCATTAAACAATTCACCTTGTGCGTCAAAGCCTTCGGTACTTTTACCAAATTGTTTTTGTTGCGCTAGGCGGAATTGCTCCTCTAGATACCGGTTTCTCGCAGTCGCTTGCGCTAACTTTTCAGCGTGCTCTACCAACAGCTTTTTAAGCAACGCCGGATCGTTTGGAAGGCGGTTAACATCAATATTCATCCTTCTATTTTATAATGTTTTTTACCGTAAACTAGCTTAATGCGATGGTTAATATTGATCCCGCGACGATCTAAATAATGCTAGCGTTTTCGATGTTGATTTGTTGATGCCCTATGACATCATACCCAGATAATAACCAGTGTAATTGTTGCTCGGTTAAGTTTAGGGTGTCGGCGCTGAGGTTTTTCGGCCATTTAAATTTGTGCTTATCGAGGCGTTTATACCACAGGGCAAAGCCTGTGTTATCCCAATACAATATCTTCAGCTTATCTCGGCTTTTATTACAAAAAACAAACACGGCACCGGATAGCACTGACAGTTCGAGTTCACTTTCAACAATGGCCGCTAAGCCATTAATGGATTTTCTGAAGTCGACAAACTGATTGCAAAGGTACACGTCGGGCACATCAATAAACATGTTCATGCTTGCAGCGCCTTTATTAAATTAGCCACCCATGTAGGCTCAGATGAGGTTGGTATAGTTAAATGAGTTTCACCATGAGATAACGTGATTGAGGCATTCACTTTATGGGGAATGGCTTTGTTTTGCACTTTCACCAATTTAGGTGCTTTTGCAGCGTCTTGTAACTTAGACCGATATTTATAAAAGTTTGAAGTGGGTAACATGTTTTCTTTACAAAATGCGACAATAGATAAGCCGCTGGTTTGTTGCTGCTCAATCAATTTTTGCCAGTCATTAAGGGTTCTTTTTTGCATAATACCTCCAGTAGAAACTGACGATATTTTCTATTAATTAAATCCACTCTGCTAGGTGTCGTTGCTCGGACGCTTAC
>NZ_AUTI01000253.1:0-2134 GCF_000497995.1 Pseudoalteromonas sp. TB25 | reverse complement strand
CCGCCGTCGACGCTCTTGAGCGCCAAGAAATACGCCGTATATTACTAACGCGCCCTGCTGTAGAAGCTGGCGAAAAGCTTGGCTTTTTACCAGGTGATTTAAGTCAAAAAATAGACCCATACCTGCGCCCTCTTTACGATGCTCTTTTTGAAATGCTAGGTTTTGAAAAAGTAGAAAAACTCATCGAAAAAAATATCATCGAAGTCGCACCGCTTGCTTACATGCGCGGACGTACTTTAAACGATGCCTTTATTATTTTAGATGAAAGCCAAAATACCACCGCCGAGCAAATGAAAATGTTTTTAACCCGTATAGGGTTTAACTCAAAAGCGGTGATTACAGGCGATATTACACAGGTCGATTTACCTCGTGGCACACGCTCAGGCCTTCGCCATGCAATTGAAGTACTTGATGGCGTAAACGAAATTAGCTTTAACTACTTCAAAGCCCACGACGTAGTACGTCACCCTGTTGTAGCACGCATAGTTGAAGCATACGAGCGTAACGACGAAAGCGAGCGACTTAAGCGCATTGAAAAGCAAAACGCAAAAGACGCACTCGCTGCTCTTCAACAGCCTACTACTAAAGAGTAATACTTTGACAACCGAACTTGATTTACAAATAGCCTGTGAGTTTGACAACCTCCCAAGCGAAGAACAATTTGCGCTATGGGCCGACAAAGCCCTTAGCCAATACCGTGATGAGTCCGAACTCAGTATCGTTATTAGCGACGAAGCGCAATCGCAACAACTTAATAACGACTATCGCGGTAAAAATAAACCGACCAACGTACTGTCGTTCGAATTTGAAGCACCACCAGGCATAGATATTCCCTTGGTTGGGGATTTAATTATTTGCCCAGCCATTGTATTAGCTGAAGCAATTGAGCAAGAGAAGTCATTTCATGACCACTTTGCTCACATGGTTATTCACGGATGCTTGCATTTGCTTGGATTTGACCATATAAAGAGTGAAGACGCTTTAGAGATGGAAAGCATCGAAAAGCAATTACTTGCAGAGCTAAACATAGCAGACCCATACCGGGACGATATTTAAATTAACGGAGCAATTAGACGCAATGAGCGACGGTAACTCGCAATCTAGCCAGGGTTCTTCTGGCAAAACGTGGTTGGGCAGAATAGCCCAAATGTTGCAAGGGGAACCCCAGAATAGAGAAGAGCTGGTCGAAGTTATTGCCGATGCGCAAGAACGAGACGTAATCGATCCAGAAACAAAAGAGATGATAGAAGGTGTGCTTGGCGTGTCTGAGCTTAAAGTGCGAGACATAATGGTTCCGCGCTCACAAATGATCACTCTTGAGATCGACAGCCCGCTTGAAGAACTAATTCCAATGATGGTTGACTCAACTCACTCACGTTTTCCAGTGGTGATTGAAGACAAAGATCATGTAGAAGGTTTTTTACTCGCTAAAGATTTATTGCCACTAATCTTAAATAAAGACGAGCATTTACCATCAATACGTGATTATTTACGCCCAGCAATGGTAGTACCTGAAAGCAAACGTGTTGATACATTGCTAAACGAATTCCGTCAGCAACGCTACCATATGGCTGTTGTTATTGACGAATACGGCGGCGTATCGGGCTTAGTAACGATTGAAGATATTCTTGAAATAATTGTTGGCGAAATCGAAGATGAGCACGACGAAGAAGAAGAACATCAAGATATTCGTCAACTTGCTAAACATGTCCACGTAGTGCAAGCACTCACTCCTGTAGATGACTTTAACGAGCATTTTAAAACAGGCTACAGCACAGACGAAGCCGATACTATTGGCGGAACTGTACTGCACGCATTTGGTCATATGCCAAGCCGTGGTGAAACGATTGACATAGAAGGTTACCAATTTAAAGTAACCAACGCCGACAATCGTCGTATTTTGCAACTGCAAGTCACCGTTCCTAAGGCTGATGATAACGACAGTGAAGAAACTGCTAACTAGACTTACCCTATTAGCAAAAGATAAAAAAGCATGGCTCGCACTCGTTGCGGGCCTTGTTTTAACTTTTGGCTATGCCCCTTTTGAAATTTGGCCCATCGTATTTATTAGTCTTGGCGCCATAATTTTTTGCATTAATCCCAATAATACCGGTAAAGCGCACGCAAAAACCGC
>NZ_AUTI01000252.1:0-3982 GCF_000497995.1 Pseudoalteromonas sp. TB25 | reverse complement strand
AAATATGGCTTTATATTTGGCCTAGGCTGGTTCGGTGCAGGTATAAGCTGGGTACATGTTTCTATTGCCACCTTTGGCGGTATGCCGCTTATAGCGTCGCTCTCGTTAATGGCTTTTTTGTGCTCATACTTAGCATTATTTCCCGCACTTGCCTTTTGGGCAACTACACGCTTTGCCAGTGGCCCTAAAAGCTTTGGCGCATTACTAATTGCCTGCTTTGCAATTAGTGAGTATTTACGTGGCACCGTACTTACCGGTTTCCCGTGGTTAAGTTTTGGCTACACACAAACCGACGGAACTTTAAGGCTGCTTGCCCCTTATATTGGCGAGTTTGGCTTAACACTAACATGTGTAGCTATTGGCTTTGCACTATATAGACTTACCCAAAAAGATTTTAAAACCCCGGCGGTTACTGCGACAGCTGTTGCGCTTATTTTTACAGGTGCAAATACCACAGGCAGCATTCATTACACAGATAAAAACATGTCAGTATTGCTCGTACAAGGCAACATACAGCAACATCTGCGCTTTGAGCCAAGTGAGTTTTGGACCACAATGAGCAAATACCAAGACATGACACGCCCACATTGGGATGCCGACTTAATAGTGTGGCCTGAAGCCGCAGTGCCTGAAATAGAAATGCTTGCCGATTCCTACCTAGCCAATTTAGACAGTGCCGCCTCGTTTAATAAAACCGCCCTTGTAACCGGTATTGTTGACTACCAGCGAGACACCAAAAATATATTCAACACACTTATTGTGGTCGGTAATAAAGAACGTGGCGACGAGCATGGGCATTACCATTACCTTGATAAAAACCGCTATCAAAAACACCAGCTACTACCTATTGGCGAATTTGTACCATTTCAAGACTTTTTGCGCCCTATTGCCCCATTATTCGATTTACCTATGTCATCGTTTACCCGTGGCGACAAAGTGCAAAACAACTTACGCGCCAATGGCTATAACTTACTCCCTGCTATTTGCTACGAAATTGTTTTTGCCGACTTAGTACGCGGTAATTACAAAAGCGACTCTGACCTACTCTTTACTGTAAGTAACGATGCCTGGTTTGGCGACTCCATTGGGCCTTTGCAACACATGCAAATAGCCCGTATGCGCGCGCTCGAACTACAACGCCCTCTAGTGCGTGTTACTAACAATGGTGTAAGCGCCGTATACGACCCTATAAGCCACACACAACAAACCATGCCTCAGTTTGAAGCTACCATATTGAAAGCCAAAATTAAGCTTATAAAAGGCGACAGCGTGTACAGCCAATACGGCAATGTGTTTGTGTGGGGATTTGTGTTGTTGATGGGAGTTGTTGGGTTTGGGGTTAGGTTGAGAAAGTGAATTAAAATTAATAGCTGTCGGTGGACAGCTATTTAAAAAAGTGTTTATTGTTGGGTTTCGCTTCGCTCTACCCAACATACGCAAATTTACTTTTTAATCTAGCCTATGCTAAAAATATAGCGAATGCCTCGTTCTATTTTTAATACTTGATGCTGTTCAACATCAGGCCTAAACAATTTAATTCAATTATAAATGATGATTTGATTCTCACAAACAAACTCACCCCCTAAGTTGCATGCTTTAGCGCAATATATTGAGTCTAAAGTGCCTAACGGTCTTAACTTTATTGGTATACAGTTTTATTTTACTCCCCTGTGGGAATTCAATTATGTACGCATCAAATTTAAAAAGGGCTAACATTCGACACAATAATATTTTATCGTAACTTGACGCGCCCGCAGCCAGCTAAATAACTTACTTTGTATAAAATCTCATGTAAAAATAGTAACTAGAAGTTTGACTCCTACTTTTAATTTATATTTAAAAAAAGAACCTACTGGTTATTTCTGTATTTCTTCAAATACTTTAATGCTTGAGCACAGTTATATTGTGCACTTTTGTAGGTTAAAAGCATTTCGTAAGCCAGCATACTACCAGGTGAGTTATTACAAATATCATTTAAACGCATCAGCTCTTTATTTAAAACTTGTGTAATCTGGTCATTTGAATACTTTTGAAGAGCCATATCAATTGCACTTATAGTTAAATTCAAAGATGAGTCCCTATTTGATGAAAAGGGATTCGATGTTACTTTTACACATTTTAAAATTTCTTTATTATCACTATTCACCGAGCACCTATTTATCAAGGAACATTTTAATAATTGTTTGTATCTTACTAATTGTTTCTAAACTCGCTCGACGCTCTGCTGATAAACAACTGTAATTACCGACATTATTAAAGTGAATTATCGTTTTAGATAGCGCTTCATTACCAAGCTTTAGATAATTATTGACCTCTTCATCTAGTAGTTTATAAGTTGCAGCTGTTTCAGTATGCATAGAACCGCTAAGTTGTTGAATATAATAATCATCATAATTTTTCAATAAATACCACAAAGAACCTACTTCAATGAGCTTCATAAAGCCTGCCTTATCCTTTATAACTTAAAAACCAAGCCACTTAAACTTTAGCTTTGCTGAGTGCACTCTACTCACCTGTGGCCTCAGTAGATTACAATGAATATCAATATAGCTACTTTTATTTGGTTCTATAAAAATGTCATCGCTTTTACCTAAACAATTACCAACAAACTTTCCGTTTTTATCGAATGTAGATGCTATAACACCACCTGCATATATGCTTTCATTGGTGATATTTTTTAACTCGGCAGTTATTCTTACTCGCCCATTTTCTTTAAAAATATCAGAAAGGGTAAGTTTATAATCACTATTTAAGTCGTCAGTGCCCTCCAATGCTTTATTTGATACCTGCTCTTTAAAGCCACTATCAACTTCTGCGGCTATTGTTGGCGCGTACACACTGATACCACCGAGTGTTGCTATTACAAACCCTATCCCCCAAAAAAAGCCCTTTATAGCCTCATTAAAATTATTACTCATTTAATTCCCTTTTAATTTTTCACTACTAAATTTCGTTAACAAGATACCCAAAATCACTCCTTTCACTAACCTAGTATATAAATTAAAACTTATTTTTTAATAAGCTTTTTAAACCATAGTACCAACTAAGCGCTGCCACCGTGCCATGAGTTTCTTCTTCAAAGTAACGTTGATTTATATATAAACTGTTACTCGGGTGCGCTTTTAGTTTTTTAGCAAGCTCTAAGCCCCATTTATAATTAGCCTCTCCAATTTCACCAAAAGCTGCATTATTAGCAAAAGTAAAATATACATTGCCTTTAAGCTGCTTATTTATAAGCTGTTGCTCGTCAAAATAACGATTGAGATAATTATTATCCCAAAGGTAGGTTGCATCAATAATTAAGTAATCAGTAAATAAAGAGTGATTTGTAAGTAAAACATAACTTGCGAACAAGCCGCCGAAAGATTCCCCAATTAAGACCCGCTTATTTGATGTACGGTAATTTTTATTAATGAAGGGAGTAAGTTCTTTTTCAAAAAAAGCGGTGTAGTTTGCGGCATTGCCAATGTTTTCAAATTTTTCGAGTAGCTTGCCGTTAAAAGTCCAATCGACATTGGTAGGGGTAAAGTCGCACTCTCTTATCCCATTTTTACTGTTAGGAACAGCGACAATAATTGCTTGTTGAATTTGTTTTTCTAGCCGCTCAGTACTGAGTGCTTCAACAAGCCCCGCTAAGGCTTTTAAATGGGTTGGGTTGCCATCAAGCAGGTAAATAACAGGATATACTAGTTCGAGGTTTTGCTTGTAGCTTGGCGGTAAATAAACACTATAACTGCGCTGCTCACCTAAAATAATAGACTTAAGCTGATGTGTTTCTGCTAACACAATATTTTCTGACGCATACGAAGCTGTAATAAAATACAGATAACTAAACGCCATTAATAAAGCTTTCATAACCATCCTTGTAATTAATAAGAGCAAACTTAACTTTTTACAGTCTCTTCTACCGTTTCCACATTTACAACCTGATTCAAGTTACCTTTAATAACCACAGTCGCTGATATTTTATCTTGAATGGCTT
>NZ_AUTI01000251.1:0-6044 GCF_000497995.1 Pseudoalteromonas sp. TB25 | reverse complement strand
GTTGCCCACAGGCTTTGCTTGTAAATCGCGAAGTAGCTCGTCAAAGCTTCGCCCTGCGCCACAAAATGTATCGCCGTAACATCTGTCACCCATTGCAATTACACCAAATGGTTTATCGGTAAGCATTGGGAAAGTGCTATTCATTGCAAAGTACAATCCGGCCAAATTACTCGGTACATCACCTTGGCCTGTTGTGGAGGTAACAATTAAAATATGCGATGCATTTTTTATATCATCTAGTGATGCTTCAGTAATTACTGTAGCAGTATGACCCGCTTGCTCTATTGTGGCTGCAACTTCATCGCNCCGCCATTAACGCTGCCTACAAAAATACTAATATGTGCCATTAATAATCCTTTTCTTGCTCTGGCCAACCTAGCTGCTTACATATTTCAAGCATATCTTCACCTAGTGGCGCTTTAATTGTTATTGATTCATTACTATAAGGGTGCACAAAACTAAGCTCTGTTGCAAATAACATTAGGCGTCTTAGCTCAAAATGCTCCCTAAAAAATTGATTATGCTGATTATCACCGTGATTTACATCACCAATGATAGGCAGTGATAAGTGCTTTAAGTGTCTGCGAATTTGATGCTTGCGCCCGGTTTTTGGAAAACACTCAACTAACGAGTAACGCACTGTTGGATACTTACCTATAGGAATAGGCAATGCAGCTTGGTGCAAGCAATTAAACTGGGTTTGCGCTTCTTGCGGTGCTTTATCTTGATCTGCAAACTTATCGGCTATTTTATCAAGTTCTTCTTTAAGCGGTTTATCTAAAAATACCGACTCTGGTGCAAAACCGCGCACTAAGGCTAAATAGCGCTTAGCAATGGTACCTTCAATAAATAGCTGGTTCATATCGCGAGCAGCTTCCGAGTTCAATGCAAACAGCAATACGCCCGACGTAGGTCTATCGAGCCTATGTACTGGAAATACATGTTGCCCTAGCTGGTCGCGCAACATTTGCATAGCAAACTGGGTTTCGTGTTTATCTAAAAACGAGCGATGCACTAATAAACCTGAAGGCTTATTTATAGCCACATAGTTTTCATCTTGATACAAAATAGTCAGCTCGCCATATTCAATAGGCGCTGGACGCTCACTCATTTGGTTCTCCTAAAAAGGTATCAAGGGCTGTTAGTAATTCAATAATTTCATCGCTTCCGGCTTTATTCACAAGTGTCATTTGCGCCATAGGGGCAATAGCAAAGTTACGCGGCAGTGGTTGCCTATGTGTTATTAATTGCTGTATTTTTTCAATAAATACAAACTGTAACCACTGCTCAAATGCCATTGTATCGTGACAAAAAGGAGTATTTGAAAGCAGTGCCTCAGCGTCTATTGGCTCACTTTGCCAAAGCGCGTGTTTTTGTAAAAGTGCCGTTAGCTGCACTAAATAAGTTTGGGTTTGCTGGTACATAACCACCCTCTTTTATATATGTAATGCAATTATACCCTGTTCCCTCACAAGCGGCTATGACGTATAATTAATGTAATTTTGCAGTAAAAACAGTTGAGAAAACAATGAGTGATCAAATAGCTACATTAGGTCAGCTTTTAGATGGTGCGGGTACTCAGTGGCGTGCTTTTGATATTGGCAGGCACATTACTAAGCTTGATAAAAAACAATTTTTAGCTATTGAACAAGCTCAAGTGCCTTACCCTTATCCACTTGCTGGTCATGCATGGCTCGCTATTCAATTTTGGGATACTAAAGCCAGTAAAGAACCGTATGTATGGTTTTTAAAATTCCCCCTTGATGAGCAAAGTATGCTGGTAAGTGCTAGTCGCGATCACTTTGCTGATATGGTTATTCAAGCGCTAGGCACTGAAATTACAGGCGAGCAAGCCGATGGAAAGCTTGATAATAACCCTTATGTTTTTACACCAAACGCAAATAAATTAGCGGCATTTAACGCCCAAGTAAAAGTACTATTAAAACAGCCTGCATCGCAGTATTACGAGCATGCACAATTGTACTTTAGCGGTAAAATTGGTTTGGATAATTGGCAAAGTGTTGCACTACAGGGTATTGCCGATTTTGCACTACGCTTAGCCAGCGATACAAACTTAAGTAATCTGCAAAAAGCATGGGCGCATTTACCTATTGAAGTACTACAACCACTCAGTGCCATGCTTGAACACGTTGAAATACCAACATCAATGAGTGAGTTACTTGTTGATTACACACAGACCGCAATTAGTAATAACGATACATTAGCTATAACCGCAGCACTAAGATCAGCTTCAAAAGGTCAAGCTCAAGGGTTATGCGCTCAATTAGTTGATACTGTACTAAGCTCACCAGTGAGGCAAGACTCTGACGTGTTACTAACAATAGCTGGGCGGTGTTTTAAACAATTAGAAAACCCTGAACGCTTACATGTATTTATGGATAATTGCGCGCATCATCAAAAAATTGAAGAACTGTTTCCAAGTATTTTTGCTGACTTAGTTGCAATACCAACTATTCGCCCGCATTTATTAGGCTTATTACGTAAAGAAAATCGTAGCGAAACCCTCGCGCGTGCAATTGGAAGGTTATTCTCTTAAATGGCAAGTTTATGGACGTTCATACTTATTGGTAGTGTAATTTACTTATTTTGGCTTAACCGAAAGGTTGCTGAAGCGGCGAACGTTCATGCTAAACGTCAAAGTGAACAATTGCAGGTGCAGTTGATGAGTGTTGCATGCACAAAACGCCGCTTTGGTTTTTTAAAGAGCGGCAAGCCAGGCATTAAAAGTGAATTTATATTTGAGTTTTCAAGCGACGGTGAAAATGCTTATCAAGGTGTGTTAATTATGGAAAATGAGTTTTTGAAAAGTGTGGTTGTTCCACCGCATAAAATATAAAACTTAATATACTTTAAGAATGTGTCTTAAATTAATAAATTTAATTTAACACAAAAAACTAAGGCGTAACTAAAGTTACGCCCCAATTGGACTGCATCCTGCTAGATATCCATTATCTTAAATCCGTATTATCATCCCCTGAACGAGTAAACAACCTTGTTTACCCTCACATTGCATCCTGCAATATCCATGGCCACCTTGGCAAACCCACGAAATCTATCGTTTGGCTACATCTGTAGCATCATCCCTGGTAATCCTTTAAAGTAGCTCCTGCCACTTTTTGCATCCTGCAATATCCATAGCCATCTTGCCTAACCCACGAAATCTATCGTTTAGCTACGTCCCGTAGCATCATCCCTGGTAATCCTTTAAAGTAGCTCCTGCCACTTTTTGCATCCTGCAATGTCCACTTGCCATCTTGGCAGTCCTGCGTAAACTAACGCTCCTGCTACTTCCTGTAGCGTCATCCGTGATTATCCTAAAGTAACTCCTAGTTACTAAGTGCTTCATGCACTTCCTTATTCTTCCTTGTATCCGTTTTAGCTTGTCCTTTATGCTTCCTGCTAGCGTCTGCTATGTTGCCTATTCCGTATCCTTGGCATTAACTCAATCATTGGGCTATGTCGTCTTGACAAAGAGAAGTTTAAAGCAATCAGGGGGGAGAAATAGGACTTAACATTAAATAAATAAACGTCACAAAAATGAAAAAACAAAATAAACAATGCAGAACAATAACTTAGAACAAAAAAGGCTACTTATTAGTAGCCTTTAAGTGACAATGCTTACGATGATGTGAGATATATCTTACGGTCTTATGTCCGTTTGGGCGCATTGGCTTACATTATAATTTTAAATAGTTGGCTCAATTATTGATTTAAACAGTAACTCGCCCTCTACTTGATTAAAAGTAAGGTGTTTAAATGCTTCAAACTTTTCAGTTTTAAAAAATTCAATGTGCTCCTTACGTGTCACAAATACAGCCATCCCTGTTGACTCAGCGTTGCATTTAACTAAGTCGTCAAGCCCGCGTAGTAAGTAACGACCAAAGCCTTGTCCATGAAAATGCGGATCTACGGCAATAAAAGCTAAAAAATAGTAATTGCCTTTTTGTTTAAGGGCGTCTCTAATTGTTTGTTCTTTATCTATTAATTGATTTGTTTGTAAGTAGCCCGCACTCAGCATTAATTTTAAACGCCAGTGCCAATAACGCTGTGCTTGTAATTGGCTATTAGATTCAAATACACACGCTACTGCTTTTAATTTATCGTTGCGGTATAAACCAATTAATGGCTGTTTTTCTTGCCAAAAACTACTGAGTTCTTCGCGAATTAATGATCGTAATTTTTTTTCGTAAACTGATTTATTTTCGTCATTGTAGCTAAGCATGTTTAGTAATACAGGATCGTCATGATAAGCCTGATAAATTAGGCTCGCTGCAGTACTAATATCTTCTGCAGCTAAATACTGTACGCTGAACGTATCAGCTGGTGTGGTTACACTCATTGTATTTCCTTTATTATTTAGCTATAGGCTGTTTAACTTTAAACCTAACTATATACCTAAAATTATTAACCGTAAATTCAGCGAGAGTTTAACTAGCAGGAGGTACAGTTAGGTACTAGTATGAATTTTCATTCATTTAAAGGAGCAATATCATGGATACGACAAAACACGACATTAACACACTTTTTGCACAGCTTGGATTACCAAATAGTGATGAGCAAATAGATGCATTTATTGCCTCACATGAATTAGAAGACACAACACTACTCCAAGAAGCTTCTTTTTGGGATGAGGCACAACAGCACTTTTTAGCTGAATCCCTTGCACAAGACGGAGATTGGAGTGAAGTAATTGACGAGTTAGATGTACGCATTCGTCAAAGTAAGTAATTTTATTTAATGTACCCTCCCTTATTTATTGCTAACATAGCATCTGCGCAGCATTTATATGCTGCGTATTTATTTTATTAAAGAGTTATATATCTAATGAATTCAGTTGTATTTGATGCAATCAAAGCCCTTCTCGATGAAGGCAAAACCCCTACTGTAGCACTAACTAAAAGCCGTTTGGCGCAACCGGTTCCAATGCCGATGATTATTGCAGCAGTAAGCCAATATAAAAACAATCCTGATTCAATTAATAACTTCATGAGAAACCCACAGCAGTCAGATAGTACTGAGCTTAAAACAAGTCAATTAGATAGAATTGAGCAAAAACTCGATAAACTTCTTGCGCTGCTAGAACAAAAATAATTTGAGACTATAAATGTTCGTTATTGATTTAACTTTTGATTGCTACCAAGACACCACCTTAGAAAAAGCCGAACAGGCAATAAATCGCTTAGTAAATGCACTGCGTTTTAATGGTCAAATAATGGGTGAAGAGTTTCCAACCGTTTTAAAAGACGGCTTTTTTATTACCCGCGTTATGTGCCCGACCGAAGATGCAATGCACCCGCTAAATAACAGCCCGTTTGTTAAGCACAGTATCGAAAAGTTACATAGTGCTGGGCTACTTGCGCCAAAAGTAAAAGTGATCGGACAAGATATTCACTCCAACAGCGCTGATTGCTGCAAAGAACCATCAAGTTATATTTTATATACAACCTATGTGCATACGTGCAGCCCGCTTTATTGTGGTGATGACTTTTTGCCTGTGCCGCTATTTCGTATTCCGGCAATTGCTAATGGTGATTACAAAACACTTATAAAATGGCAAGAAGATTGGCAAGCCTGCGATCAAATTCAAATTAATGGCGCAACCCGTTGTGAGTTTCCGGCGCTTGAAGAAATATCGAGTATTCAAAGCGACTTATACAGACGCGGAAAAGACATAACAAAGCGAATTAGTTTTTTAACTAAAAAGCCAACCTATTATTATTTATACCGTGTAGGCGGCGTAGATAAAGCGTCTGAACTTGAACGAAAGTGCCCTAGTTGTAATGGCGACTGGAAATTACCTGAATCGTGGTTTGGGTTATTCGACTTTAGGTGTGAGCCATGTGGCTTAGTGTCTAATATATCGTGGGATTTTCAGTAACCATTAGGGCGTGTTGACCTTTGTGGATTGAAATTTGCTCAATCTAGGGACGATTTAATCGCGGCGCGAGGTTTGTAACCTAGTGGGCTCGGTAACTGCTCCTGCGTTACCCTACTGGCTTACATCCATGTAAGAATAAGTAAAA
>NZ_AUTI01000250.1:2261-3488 GCF_000497995.1 Pseudoalteromonas sp. TB25 | reverse complement strand
CCGCCACTAAAGAAGTATTTAGCCCTGCGGTATTTGGCATTTTAATTATTATGCTGGTGTATTTACCGCTGTTTGCACTAAGCGGGGTTGAGGGCAAAATGTTTCAGCCAATGGCGTTTACAGTGGTTGCTGCATTAGTTGGCGCACTTACTTTTGCAGTGACGTTTGTACCNCCTGCCGCTATTGCGGTATTTGTACGCGGTAAGGTGAGTGAGAGCGAAAATGTCGTTATGCGCGGCATTAAAAAAGGCTACAAACCGCTACTTGGTTTATCGCTAAAACTACCGTGGGTAATGTTAAGCATTGCTGCTGTGCTTGTAATTACACTTGGCTTTAAAGTGAAAAACATGGGGGCTGAGTTTTTACCGCAGCTTGATGAGGGCGATATAGCCATGCACGCACTGCGCATTACCGGCACCGGTATTGAACAATCGGTAAAAATGCAAAAAGAGCTAGAGCAAGCCATTTTAGCCATACCTGAAGTTGAAAAAGTATTTTCAAAAATTGGTACGCCCGATGTAGCAAACGATCCTATGCCACCTAACGTTGCCGATACCTTTTTAATGTTAAAGCCACGCGAACAATGGCCTAACTCTGCTTTAAGTAAAGAAGAACTGGTTAAGCAAATTCGCCACTTAGTAAATGAAGTACCTGGTAATAACTATGAGTTTACGCAACCAATAGAAATGCGCTTTAACGAGCTAATAGCAGGTGTGCGCGCCGATGTTGCCGTGCGTATTTACGGCGATGATTTATCAACATTAAAACAGTACGGCGAAAAAGCCACAGCCTTGGTACAAAACATAACAGGTGCAACCGATGTACGCCTTGAACAAATGGAAGGTTTGCCTACGCTTTCGGTTACGCCGCTTCGCGATCATATGGCGCTGTTAGGCTTAACCGTAACCGATATACAGCAAAGTGTAAGTGCTGCGGTAGGCGGTGTACAAACCGGGCTTATTTACGAAGGTGATAAACGCTTTTCGTTATTAGTGCGTTTAGATGAACGCTGGTCAAGCGATGTATCACAGCTTGCGCGTTTGCCAGTGGCCGTGCCCAAAAGTGCCAACCCAGACCTTGCATTTGTACCGCTTGGCGAAGTTGCAAATATTAGTATTGATAAAGGGCCTAATCAAATAAACCGTGAAAGCGGTAAGCGTAATGTTGTTGTTACTGCAAATGTAGAAGGGCGTGATTTAGCAAGCTTTGTAAGTGATGCACAAGCCG
>NZ_AUTI01000250.1:0-2253 GCF_000497995.1 Pseudoalteromonas sp. TB25 | reverse complement strand
ATACGGCGGTACATTTGAGCAATTAGAATCGGCAAGTAAGCGGTTATCGCTGGTGGTGCCAGTTACTTTATTGCTTATATTTGGCCTGCTTTACAGTGCGTTTAATTCACTTCGTGATTCGTTAATTATATTTAGCGGCGTACCACTTGCACTTACCGGTGGTGTGCTTGCGTTATTGCTACGCGATATGCCGTTATCGATATCGGCAGGCGTTGGCTTTATCGCGCTAAGTGGTGTTGCCGTATTAAACGGTGTGGTTATGCTGTCGTTTATTAAACAATTAAGAGCCGATGGACTTAGTTTAATTGATGCGATACAAACCGGTGCACTTTCGCGCTTGCGTCCAGTATTAATGACCGCTTTAGTGGCAAGCTTAGGGTTTATTCCTATGGCGCTAAATACTGGTACAGGCGCTGAGCTACAAAGACCACTGGCTACGGTTGTAGTTGGCGGTATTATTTCATCAACTCTACTTACGCTATTAATATTGCCTGCACTTTATAAATTAGTGCATGCAAAGTTTAATAGGCATCAAGCAGCTTAGCCAGTTGAAGCTCAATACATAACGTAAAAAGCAGCTGAAATTTCAGCTGCTTTTTGTTGTTAAGTAAACTTTGCAGGTTAATTATATTGAAACAAGTTATCCCAGCGCTCATCCAAAATAGTTTTTGCGTGTTCCAAATTTATTGCGCTATACACATCATTAGTGCACGTTACTAAGCGCATACGCTCCAACTTTTCAAGCGCATCGCTAATTTCAAAATCAAGATCGCACTGGTATTTGCTTTTAAACCAATGCTCTATTTGTTCATCAAGCGTTTGGGCGGTTAAGCCGTTTTCTGATTTTAGTAAAAACGTATACGCAAGCAGCGCTTCTTTTATATCTTCTTCTTCGGCGGCGTCTATAAGGGTGTGAAAAACACCGGCGTTATTATCAAGGTTTTTAAAGTAGAGGTTATCGCTAAGCGCTTTCATAAATTTAATTTTACGGTTTTTAAACTTACTCCACTCTTTAAAAATAAAGCTGCCAAATACTCCCATGCCAATAGCAAAGGTAATAAAGTGTTGTTGCGTCATTTCGACAGCTTCACTTCTAAAGCCCCCCCAAAAAGCAAACAGAGCAAGCAATAATAAAATTGATGCACCAAGCTTAGTTATAAGTACCACCGCACCGCCAATTAAAGCCGATGAGCCAATAATTGCTTTATCAATAGGGCGCATGCGTACTTCGCTATTAGGAAATAGCATTTCGAGATCGGCCTTTGGCACATTTTGAAACAGCTTAACTATGGTCGAACTTGGCTCAAACCCTAAAGGCATTTTATTTTTAGCTTCAAAATAAGCGCTGTCTTTAAAGCGAATAAACACGGCTACTCGGTCGTAATTAGTAAAGTGCAGCGGTTTTTTACGAAGGCCCCAAAAGCTGGTTATGGTTTCAGTGAGTTGCGACTCGCCACGGCGATAAAAAACCACTTCTTCAAAGTCATCAAATTCAACCTCAAGGCGCACCTTAAATAGTGACTCTTCGTTCAATGCATCTTGTAAGTCTTCATTGGTGATCACTTCAAAGTTAGCTGCATTAAGTACCTTAGCAAAATCTTTAGCAAAATCTCGTTGGCACTGCGCTTTTTGATCCTCCGATACTGGCGCTAATGATCGCGTGTCACTATTGGGATCAAAAGGGGCGTAGTTGTTTTTAAGTGATTCAAGTGTTGCGTGGTAATCGTAATGAATAAGGCTTGCTAGTAAATCGCAAAATTGTTTAAACGATGTTTTTTGTGTACTGCTTTTAAGCTCTTCGCTACACATATCGACAATATCTTGCTTTCTAAAGGGAATAAAACGCGCACTTTGCATAAGTTTTTAACTGCTTTGGTAGGTATTTAACTGCATTGACACATAATAAAATATTCTTATGGATATTACTAATTTGTTAATGCAGTAGGGCGTATTGATCATTGGTGGTTGAATTTGCAGCTGTGTGTTTGGTTTTTAGGCAAGGCAGAGCCTATGTAGTGTGGTTATTCCACATAAATAAGGCGATAACGCAGCATAAATACCAAACATGCGCTGCCCTTTGAGCTCGATCTAGGGACGATTAACTCTTTGTTGCCTACATGGATGTAGGTAAGGGGGTGAGCATGACGCGGAAGCTTTGCTCGATTTTTACTTATTCTTACATGGATGTAAGCCAGTAGGGTAACGCAGGAGCAGTTACCGAGCCCACTAGGTTACAAACCTCGCGCCGCGATT
>NZ_AUTI01000249.1:11871-18071 GCF_000497995.1 Pseudoalteromonas sp. TB25 | reverse complement strand
CAGCCGCAGCGTCGCAAACTATTATGGTAGGCTTTGCTGATATGTTTATTCCGTCAATATTAGCAGCAGGGACTATTGAAAGTGATGTAACGCGCTTTATTATTGCCGCAATGAGTGTAACTCAGCTTATTTATATGTCTGAGGTAGGTGCACTTTTACTTGGCAGTAAAATACCGGTAAATATTTTAGAGCTATTTATTATATTTATTTTGCGAACGCTAATTACTTTACCTGTTATTGCGCTAATGGCGCATTGGCTAGTAGGCTAAATTAGCAAAAATATGATTTAGCGAATTGGTATTATTGAAAAAGCCCTGATTTATCAGGGCTTTTTTGTGTCTGTTGTATTTTTTATATTGGCGTTGGGCTTTATAAACTCCTGTTTTGCAGAGAGTCTAATCAGCGCAATATTACCAATGATAATGGCAAAAACAACAGCGACAATAATTACAATATGCCAAGTTTGCATCGCAGTATCACCTAATTTTTAGTACGTTTAAGTGTGACCGCTTTGCCCTATAACAGCAATTAATTTACTCCAAAAATACAATCAATAACGTTAAAAACGTCTCGCTACCGAAAGCGTTAAAAAGTTAAGCCCAGGGTTTGGCTCTTTAAAGCCTGCGTTTGAATAGTGAATAACGCGAAGGGCAACATTGGTGTGGCCAAAATCGGCTACAAGCCCTATGCGGTCTTCAAATTGGTAGTGAGTACTTATGTTTTTACCGGCAAACTGCGTTTCATCAATCAGTGATATACCAATACCTGCTTCTACATAAAATGGGGTGTTGTTAAAACTAAAGGCAGGAAATTGCAGCACAGGTGACATAGCAAATACTAGGTTTGATTGTGTTTCATCGCCGTGGCGGTATTCCCACATGTTTACGCTGGTTTCAAAGTAAAAGCGTGCATCACCAATAAGGTTTTGCATACCAGGTGCATGATACTGATACGCAAGCTTAACGCCGTTTACGTTACCTTCGCCTTTGAGGAAGTCAACGGCATAACCGTGGTCCGATTGAGCAAAAGCAAGCTTGCCAAAAAGTGAAACTACTAATACAAAAGAGATAATAAGTGTTTTAAGTGACGTTTTCATAGGTGCCAAATGTTCGTTTGATTTAAGTTGATAACTAAATGATAAGGGCGGCCTGTTAACAATTACAATGAGGACAAAATACCGGTTGTATATGAGCTGTTAATGGAGTTTTCTAACTGCTTGAATTTATTTTATTTATTCTATTGGTGCTAATTGGGCATTAATAAGTTGCTTATTTGTGCCTTTTTTATTGCGTATAGTTCGCGTAAATTACAGCCATCTTAATCACACAGACATATACAATTATGAAACTCTTTAAACTATTCGTTTTAGCTACTGCTTTTTTTAGCAGTTCGTTATTTGCACAAGCTCAGCAATCACCAGATCAGTTACTTGAATCGGTAGCCGACAAGCTTTTTGCAGATATTGGCCAAGTAAACTCAAAAGGTACAGCCAGCAAAGACGCGATGGCTGCCATTGTTGAAAAACGTTTAATGCCACATATTGACGTTAAGTTTGTGTCGTTTAAATTATTAGGTAAACACATTAAAGGTATTGAGCGCGAGCAAGCTGTTCAATTTATAGATGCAGTAGAGCATTACTTAACAGGCACATACGCCGGTGCACTAATGAAGTACACGGGTCAAAAAGTAGTATTTGAGCGTAATAACGCAAAAAGTGACTCTGAGTACGCAACAGTTAATACGCAAATTATTGAGCCAAATGCGCCTACTATCGACTTAAGCTTTAAGCTTCGTTTAGGTAAAAACAATGAGTGGAAAGTATACGATATTGTTGCTGAAGGCATTTCACTATTAAGTGCTAAACAAAAAGAGATTATTCAACGCATTTCTGATGTGGGTTTAGAGCAAGTTATTAGTGAGTTAAAAAGTAAATAGACTATTTGTCTGGCTCTGATTAAGCCCAACTCCAACCTCAAAAACGGCCAATTACTTATGTACTTGGCCGTTTTTATATTTTTGCTAAGGACAATACCAATCCACAGTAATACTTAATCATTTAGAACAACTAAATAATGAAATTTTTGCCTTGCTATCACACGGTTTTCTACCTCAAAATAAATCACTTAATTAAGCGAATTGTTATAATCCTAAAGGATTGTTGTTATTGCGTAATTTTGCGCTAGCAGCAAAACAAAGGTGTGCTAGAATATCGGCACTTTGATTAAGCGTGGTGTCAGCTTAAAACTGATATAACTTACCACCCCCAAGCCACACTGGAGTTGTGTTGTTTTAATGGAAAATGTACTGATTTGGCCAAAGGAATACCCATTACTTATTAAAGGACTGGTAGAACAAAACGGTGCCTTTATTTTAGATGCTTTGGAAGCTTGGCCTGCTTGTCGTTCTACAAATGAAGACGATGGTGTATGCACCACCGTGCTGCCACCTATTTATTATTTGGCATGGCTAACCCCGCTGGAGCCATTTGAAGAATGTTACTTTCAACATATCTCTGAATATGACGAAGACGCACAAGCGTATATTAGTGCGGTTAAAAGCCATTACTACGATAATGAATACACCCCTGAAAGCTTAGTGCTTATGCTGTGCCAGCGCCTTGAAAAATACGCAAGCGTGGCTGCACAAAATACAATAGATACGCCACTGTCTTTAGTCGATTTATTTTTTAGTAAACGCTACTTCACCTTAATTGAGCATGCGTTAAATAATAAAAGTAAACTCTCGGCAAAGGACACATTAGCGCTTTGGAAAGAAGTTGATTTTAGAGAGCGCCTAAGTGCGTTTATTCCAGAGTCTATTGCTGATTTAGATACTCTCTCTGAACTTGCCAGCGAAAAAGTAGCTGCGGGTAAAGACTATTTTACGCTGCTTACGCAGGTTTCTCCTGATGTTGACTCTGTTGTACTGCTAGAAAAAGCTTTGCTTACTCATTTACGTAAAAAAACAGCTAAGCAAACAATGGCTATGCGTTTTATTGAACAAGGCGCTACTGGTGTACTTGCTGATGAAAACAATAAAACAGCCTTTATGTGGGCCGCCGAAAAAGGCTTTGTAAATGTGGTTGAAACGCTACTGGCAAAGCAAGACAAAAAAGCGACAGATAACTTAGGTAATACTGCGCTTCATTATGCTGTGTTTGCTAAAAATGAGTCGTTAATGGTGCTGCTTATTAAAGCGGGCTATAACTTTAGAGCACGTAATAAAGAAGGTTTAAGCTGTTACCGTTTAGCGGTGAGTATTAAAGCTAATAACTTAGTTAAATGTTTAGAGCGTGACTTTGGTATTAAAGAACTTTCGCCAGAAGGGCAGTTCGATCGCATTAAAAAAGTGCATGTGCTACATGCTATTGTGACTATATTGCTGCCTTTACAGTTGTTTTTCTTTTTTGATGAAACCCTCTCAATTAAAAGTGAGCTGACGCTGGGTTTAACTATGACTGCAGTGATTTGTTTTTTCTTTGCGACCACTTTAAAACGCTGTGCGCTATATCCACATATTAAACACCCTTGGGGTTTATTTGTGCTTAGGGGCTTTTCGTTTATTAGCTTAATTGCTCAAATAGGGTTGGCGAGTATTGTGGTGCTAGCTGCCTTGAGCGATTTAGTTTAGCTAGCTAGTTTTAAACAGTTAATAAAAAACGCGCTTAAATTACTTTAAGCGCGTTTTTTTGTATATAGCGTTTATGGTTAAGCCTTATTTACCGTGCTCATTTGCTGCTTTTTCTTCAGCTAATTCTTCTTTAAGCTTACGGATTTTTAAACCTTGTTCTTGTCCGCGATGTCTTGCGTAGTAAGTACAGCCAATAAACATAGATGATGCAAATACCAGTTCTAACAACACCCAAATTAATTCATCTGGTGCTGCCCACAGCATGGTAAGACCGTGGATAAAATAAAGCATTACAATAAAGTTAGCCCACGCATAGGTGTATGTGTTGTCTTGAATTATGCCTCTTAGCGGCAGTAGTAAAGGAATGATAGGAAAAAACAATGACACCCAACTAGTATTACCGTCTAGAGGGGGTACAAAATACATCCACAAAGGAATCAGAATAAGTAAACCAACATAGCCAAATAGTGCTGCACGTTGAAATTTTACCGTAATCGGCTTTTTAGCTGGACTGTCAGCTGTAGTCATTTAAGTTTTCTCGCAATGTGAGTAAGGCGTTTACCAACGCTTTGGCATATTTTAATTTCGTCTTTGCTTAGCTGTGCACTATTAGCGCTGCCAGCGACGTGTGTTGCACCGTATGGTGTTCCACCGGTTTGTGTTGCAAGTAGTTCGGGCACATCGTACGGCACGCCCATAAGCACCATGCCGTGGTGTAATAGTGGCAAAGATAAGTTAAGTAAGGTTGCTTCATTTCCTCCATGCATACTACTTGATGACGAAAATACACACGCTGGCTTATCGATTAATTGGCCTTTTAGCCATAAGTCGCTAGTGGTTTCCCAAAAGCTTTTTGCTTGAGAGGCCATCATGCCAAATCGAGTTGGTGTACCAAATGCTAAACCATCGCAATTTATTAAATCATCTTTAGTGATCACAATATCGTGCGCATTTTTAGCCACAAAGGTGCGAAGTAGTGCACTAGCACCTTGTTGCTCTATCGACTCTGCTATCTCGTGAGCCATTGCTTCAACTGAGCCATGGCTTGAGTGATAAAGCACCACTATGGTTGCACTCATTATAAAACGCTTAGTACGTTTTCTGGTGGACGACCAATCGCTGCTTTATTGTTATTAACTACGATAGGGCGTTCAATTAATTTTGGGTATTTAACCATAGCGTTAATAAGTGCGTCCTCATTTGTTTCATCTTTCAAATTAAGCGCTTTGTAGTCATCTTCTTTGGTGCGCATCATTTCACGTACGGATGAAAAACCAAGTTGGATTACAAGCGTTGAAATTTGCTCGTGAGTAAGAGGGGTTTTTAAATACTCTACAACACTTGGCTCTATCGCTTTACTTTGCAGTAGCGCTAGCGTTTCGCGTGATTTAGAACAACGTGGGTTGTGGTAAATAGTAACAGACATAAAATGATTCCAAAGTGTGAATTGCGTCTATTTTAGGGTAAGCGCTTGCAGACTTAAAGTCTTGCAAGCTCTTTTTGTAAAAGTCGATACTGGGTAAGTAGTGCTTTTAAACGTTGTTGCTTTACAAGTTCGGTTGGCTCTACGAAGTTAAGTGCTTTTTGTACTTCGTCTGCGGCTTTTAAATAAGCACCGTATTGAGCCAATACATCGGCGTTCGCTTCATGATATGAGGCTAATTTATCTTGTTTTTTATACGCATCAGCAAGAAGTTGCTTGCCTAGGTTATGATCTGGCTTTTCGAGTAAAAAACTCTTCAAAATATTTTCGGCTAGTTCATATTGCTCAGCTTCAAGTGCTGCGTTGGCATAGTTGAGCGTAATTACCTGATTATTAGGGCGATACTGATTTAAATCAGCTAAAAATTTTACGGCTTCATCTGCCTTTTTTTGCGCGATGAGTAAATCGGTATGGGTATCTATATAAAATAGGTTTTTAGGATCATTTTTTAAAAGCTCGTCTAGTATTGGGGCTGCTTCATCAAGCTTTTTTTGATCAAGTAAGCTAATAGCTAAACCGTACTTTAAAGCGGTGTTATCGTAGCTATTTTCGCGTAGTCGTTTTCTAAATAGGTCTTCGGCGTTTTCTGGTTTGTTGTCGTAGCGCGCAAGCACGCGGCTTTTAGCTAAATTAAACTCAAGACTGGCACTCATATGACGCACAGGAAATTGCTCTGCACGCAAACGTACATCAGATACTCGGCTCTCTGGTAATGGGTGAGTAAGTAAAAACGCAGGTGGTTTATATTTATAACGAATTTGCGCGGCAAGTTTAGTTAAAAATTCGCTCGATGCACGTGCATCAAAGCCTGCATTGTTAAGCGTTTGCATGCCTATGCGGTCAGCTTCTTGCTCGGCTGAGCGACTATGCGTTAACTGACTAAAAGCAGATTGTGTTTGGCTGGCAGATATAATCGCAATACCCGCATCTGGTGCAACAACGGTTGCTAATATTCCGGCTATCATACCGGCAATAGTCAGCGCGCTGTTATCTTGCTGTTGCTGTATTCTTCGCGCTAAGTGGCGCTGTGTCACGTGAGCAATTTCGTGACCAAGCACTGAGGCAAACTGGCTCTCGTTATCGGCTT
>NZ_AUTI01000249.1:0-11866 GCF_000497995.1 Pseudoalteromonas sp. TB25 | reverse complement strand
CCGCCATAAAAGGCGAAGGCATTTATTTCTGAGTTGTTTATCCAAAAAAACGAAAACGGAAAGCGCACGTCATTAGCATTAGCAACGAGTTTACGACCAATAGTTGTGAGGTATTCATCTAGCACTGGGTCGTTTATTACTGGTGATGAGCCTCGTATTTGCATCATCATTACTTCGCCAATGGCTTGTTCTTTTTCGAGTGGCAGTGCTTGTAATGCAGATGTTCCTAAATCAGGAAGCGTAAAGTTGGTTTGCGCTTTTAAAGGTTCGCTTATTAATAAGCTAAACGTAAGCGCAGCACTGCATAAAGTGATAAATGCTGATTTTAGCTGCATTTTATTCCTTGTTAATTTGTTCGCCAATTGCAATTTTGGCTATGTCTATTTCGTCACTGCTTGCACGGCTGTCTTTTTCGCACAATTGGTACAGTTCTTTTATTGTGACTCCATCAAGCTTTACAACGTTCAATTCTCGCTGCAAAAAAGTAATAATTTTATGTACTACTTTGTGTGCATGTAAAATAATGGCTTTATCTGCTTTGTCGCCTCGTTCAAAATAAAAGCCAATAAACTTATGTAACTGACTTATTCTGATCAAGTTTTTCATTGAATGTGGGTCCCACACTCTAAATTCCATAAAGCGATTGTTTTTTATGTATTGATCAACAATAACATCTTTAGCATAAGGCTGTGCCCATAGCTCAAAGCCTCTGTCGGTAAATACTTGGTGCAGCGCAATACGTGGCTTATGTTTGGTATGTATTTCACCTAAGTTATCTTCATAGCCTTCTAATAAATCTAAGTTCCAATTGCGTTTATCTAAAAGTTGTTTAACTGCATTGTCGAACCCATGATCTAAAATTCCTTCTGATTCGCTTATTGATGAGGCAACAAGGTGATAAAAAGGAGGTAGTTCGCCCCAATTAATCTGCTTTTTAAACCAATTAATCTCTTTGAGTGTTGGATTACTTGGTAGTTGCGCTTTATTATGCGTGCCAGGCATTAACTTATCCTTACTGCTAGTTATGTTATAAGGATAAACTATTGCAGGAATTGTTTTAACAAAAAGTTACAACGGTTTGAGTACATAAATACGTAGACCGTAAATATGCGACTTATTATTCATTTACTATACGGATAAAGTAGTTATGGTAGAGCGCGATTTAAAAGAGTTTAAGTGTCCTCAGCAATTTGTGCAGTTCAAGCTTGCGCTTCGAAGTGCACAGTCATCAAAACAATGCATCACTTTTAGTCTTAATAAAGGTGAAAGTGCGAACGACATTGAACGTTTTTTGCAAAAAAATGCTTATAGTTACAATTTTGATAAACAACGTGGGTTGTTATTAGTGGAGCCATTACATGTTTGAATACGTAAAAACATGGTACGAAAGGAAGTTCTCGGATCCTCATTCGTCTACCTTATTATTTTTATTATTGGTATCAGTTGCCTTACTTTACTTTTTTGGCGCGTTAATTGTTCCTGTGCTTGTTGCACTGGTTATCGCTTATTTACTAGATTGGCCGGTTGTTCATTTAGAGCGTGTTGGCTTAAAACGTTTTACAGCAACAATTATTGTAATGTTGATATTTATTAGCATTATGCTCACCCTTATTTTAGTTATTGGCCCAGTGCTTTGGAAGCAAACCAGTAACTTAGTGCAAGAAACACCGCATATGCTAGAGCAGGGGAAGTCTTATTTAATGGCTTTACCTGAACAATACCCAAGTTTAATTAATATAGAACAAGTACAAGCAATTGTTGCAATCGTAGAAGCTAAAATTATTGAGTTTGGCCAAGCGGTATTATCGTTTTCACTTACGTCTTTAAAAGATGTTGTTGCTTGGCTTATATATTTGGTGCTTGTGCCGTTACTGGTGTTTTTTATGCTTAAAGATAAGCTGGAGCTGACAGGGAGTATAGCTAAACTGATCCCGCAGCAACGGCGCTTGATTTTACAAGTGTGGAACGAAATGAACCAACAAATTATGAATTACATTCGCGGTAAAGTATTCGAAATTTTAATTGTTGGTGGTGTGTCTTTCATTGCATTTACTGTTTTAGATTTGCGCTATGCAGCTTTACTTGGTGTGCTTGTTGGCTTTTCGGTATTAATTCCATTTATTGGCGCGGCACTCGTCACTATTCCGGTAGCGGCAGTTGCGCTGTTTCAGTTTGGATTAGAAACACAGTTTTGGACCATTTTAATTATTTACGGAATTATTCAGGCGCTTGATGGCAATGTACTTGTACCGCTGTTGTTTTCTGAGGCAGTTGATTTAAATCCGGTATTTATAATTGTCGCGGTATTATTTTTTGGTGGTTTATGGGGGTTTTGGGGCGTATTTTTTGCCATCCCGTTGGCCTCATTAGTAAAAGCGCTAATAACAGCTTGGTCGTCAACGCACGAAGAGATCAGCAAAGAGCTCATTGAATAGTTAAGCAAACAGACTTTTAGTTTAAAAAAGCATAGTAAACGCACCTCTAGTGCTAATTGATTATTACTCATTACCTGTAAATTTATGTACTATTGGTAATAAGATATATTTTTTAGTAATAAGGTGCGTTTTTTAATGTCTGAGTTTTTATTGCACGATGAGCCAGTAAAACAAGTTTACCTTGATGCAAATGCAACGACCCCTGTGTTGCCTTGTATTGCTGCTGTTGTTTCTCATACCATGCAAATATGTTTTGGTAATCCTTCAAGCCCGCACATCACAGGTATTCAAGCCAAGCATTTATTAGAACAAACACGTCAAAAGGCACGCACGGTTATTGGCGCAACTAATGGCGATATCCTATTTACCTCTGGTGCAACGGAGGGTATTCAAACTGCGGTGGTTTCTACACTAATTAATGCTAAAAAGCAGTCTATTAAAAACCCTGTATTATTATATGGCGCTACTGAGCATAAAGCGGTGCCAAATACACTCAAGCACTGGAATAGCGTACTTGACGTTAATGCTCAGGTGCTTGCTATTCCGGTTGATAGTAACGGTATTTTAGATTTAGATTTTATCGCAGAGCATATTAATAACGCTTTGATGATTTGCACCATGGCCGTTAATAACGAAACCGGTGTATATCAAGATTTATCCGCTATAGAGCAGGTAATTCGTNTAGCCGTAACAAAAATGTATCGTGGATGGTGGATTGCGTGCAGGCACTCGGTAAACAAGCGCTCGCACTGAGTAATACAACTATTGATTACGCTCCTTTTTCGGGGCATAAGCTTTACGCACCTAAAGGTATTGGCTTTTTATATATTCGTAGTGGCAGTGCGTACACACCTTTTATAGCGGGTGGCGGTCAAGAAAGTGGAATGCGCTCAGGCACCGAAAATCTACCCGGTATTGCAGGGTTAAATAAACTATTTAGTATGTTGCTTGATAAATCAGACGATACATTTAAACCAATTAGCATACTTAACTCTTATCGAAGCCAGTTACAAAGCGCGATAAAAGACACCTTTGGCGATATTACATTTAATCATGATTTTGCTTATAGCGTGCCTACCACACTTAACTTTGCGGTAAACGATTTAACGAGCAAAGAAGTGATTGATTTATTTGATGCTGCGGGCATTCGCGTAAGTGGTGGTTCGGCTTGTAGTACGGGTGCATCTACAAGTTTTGTTTTAGATGCAATGGGTGCAAGTAAGAGGCAAAGCGAAAACGCGATTAGGCTATCGTTTGGACCTGCAGCAACACAACACGATATTGATGATGCTTGTGTGCGTATTCGCGCTCTTAAAGCAATACTACAGGCTAACTGTTTAATTGTATCTGATAGCACTACACCACAGCAAGAAGTGTGCGCACTTGGCCTTACTCAGTTTAGGCACCAAGGAGCATGTAGTTGGCTTTATGTAAGCGATGATAAGCACGCAGTTATAATAGACCCGATTGTTGAGCTTATTCCGCGCTTTGAAAAAATAGCTAATACACAAAACTTAACTATATCAGCGGTGCTTAATACTCATCTGCATCAAGAGCGAGAGTCAGCGACTCATTTATTAACCAGTGTTCTTGCATCAAGAGTTGTAAAAGGTGAGGTTGATGCTTTAGGTTGGCCACTAAATGCAGAAAGTATTAGCTTAGCAAATGACGTACTTGAAAAAATAGCGACACCTGGGCACAGCAAAGATAGCGTAAGTTATTTATTAAAAAATATTAATGGCGAAACGCGTTATTGTTTTTGTGGTGATTTAATTTTGCCTGCAGGACTTGGCAATACATCGCTTATAGGTGGGGATGCAAAAGCAATGGCACGCTCTATTTTAGCAATAAGCGAGCAACTTAATAGCACCAGCATTATTTGCTCAGGGCACGACTACCAACAATGTTTTGCCATGAACTGGGCTGTACAACAAAACCAAACGCCATTACTTAATGCGCTAGTAAGCGGCAGTATTTCAGTTGATGAATTTACTATACAAAAGCAGCAGCACGACGCTTCAAAGCAAGTAAATAACACGCAATTGTGTGGCTATGTAAATGCATTGCCTGAGATTGATACACAGCAATTAAATTTTGATGACGCTAAAGCAATGTTAAACACCAGCGATGCATATTTAATAGATACTCGGGAGCCGTATGAACATGGAGCAAATAATGTTGCTCAGTTATTTAATACACTAGATGAAAAAACATTAAATATACCGCTTAGCAGAATGGCAAATGCGGTATTTGAAGGGCAGTTAAGTAAAAATAACAACTATATTTTATTATGCCGCAGTGGTAACCGCTCAAAGATTGCTGCGAGCAATTTAATGCAGCTAGGATACAAAACGGTTTATAATCTAAGTGGTGGGCTAGCGCTTAGTAATTAAGCAAAGATTGTAATTTATACAAAATCGGCTTTATAGCCGATTTTTTGTTTTTAAGGTTTATTTGTTTGCAAGGCAAACAATTACAGTAATTAGTGAATAACTATGAAAAGTAATTAGCAGCGCTTATAAAAATTCATTAATATTTCATTTTGATTGATTAAGCTATGCTGTTGCCTTTAAAATTACAGGTAAATTAATTTATAAAATTTTTATGATACCGGTGTCAAAAGCTAAAAATTGCGTTATCATCTGCACATAAAATTATAAAAACAGCACTTTTTTTGCATTTTTAGTTATACTATTTGCGCTTTAATTTAGTGTGAATAAGTAGTATTAAGAGTTTTGCTTTTATAAAAAACATTTTTAAATCAATTGATTGAAAAAAATAGAGGATATTTCCATGTCTAACCGAACGCAACTAGCAAGTTGGCAAGCACTAGAACAAAGTGCAGCTAAGATGAAACAAACACATCTAAAAACGTTATTTGCACAAGATGACACGCGCTTTTCTCAGTTTTCTACTCAAGTACCAGGCGTATTATTCGACTATTCTAAGCAACTTATTGATAACAATGTTTTTGCTAACTTAATGTCGCTTGCTAAAGAATGCGATATTGCATCGTGGCGCGATAAAATGTTTAGCGGTGAAAAAATAAATATCACTGAGGATCGCTCAGTTTTGCATACGGCACTTCGTAATCGTGCTCACACTCCATTAATTGTTGATGGCGAAAACGTGACACAAGCCGTAGACAACGAGTTAGCTAAAATTAAAGTGTTTGTAGAAAAAGTTCGTAGCGGTAAATGGTTAGGCTATACCGGCAAAGCGGTAAAAGATGTTGTAAGTATTGGTGTTGGTGGCTCTAACCTTGGTCCACAAATGGCAACTGAGGCATTAAAAGCACTTGCTGATGATACGTTAAATGTTCACTACGTATCTAATGCTGACGGTGTACAAATTTCGTCTATATTAAAAGCCATTGACCCTGAAACAACATTATTTGTTATTTCTTCAAAAACATTTACGACGTCAGAAACCATGACAAACGCAAAAACTGCGGTTGACTGGTTTTTACAAACAACAAAAGATGAAAGTACAATTGCAAAGCATTTTGTTGCAGTAAGTACAAATTTAGAAAAAACGGCAGCCTTTGGTATCAGCGACGAAAACGTATTCACTATGTGGGATTGGGTTGGTGGTCGCTTTTCACTTTGGAGTGCGATAGGCTTACCAATTGCTTTATATTTAGGCTACGACGCCTTTGAAGCAATTTTAGAAGGTGCGTTTGAAATAGACGAGCACTTTAAATCTGCGCCGTTTGAGCAAAATATACCATTAATTATGGCATTGCTTAGTGTATGGAATACGAGCTTTTTAGGTTATACAGCGCAAGCTATATTACCGTACGATCAAGCACTGCATATGTTGCCTGCGTATTTACAGCAAGGCGAAATGGAAAGTAACGGTAAACACGTTAACTTTGCAGGCGAAACGGTACCTTATACTACAGTTCCAATTATTTGGGGCATGACGGGTATTAATGGTCAGCATGCCTTTTATCAGTGTTTACACCAAGGTAATGTAATTGTACCTGCAGATTTTATTGCATCAGTTAAGCCACAAGTGAATGTTGATAAGCATCACGATATTTTATTATCGAACTTCTTTGCACAAACAGAAGCGATGATGAGTGGTGTAGATGCAGCGCAAGTTACAGCTGATTTAACCGCTAAGGGTAAATCGCAAGCAGAGATTGATGAGTTATTAAATCATAAAATTCATCAAGGCAATCGTCCTACAACGTCTATGCTATTAGATACAGTAGATGCTAAAACAGTGGGCCGTTTAATTGCACTGTATGAGCATAAGATATTTTGCCAAGGCATTATTTTAGAAATATGTTCGTTTGACCAATGGGGTGTAGAGCTGGGTAAAGGTTTAGCATCTAAAATTGAGAGTGAACTCACTGATGATAGCGTGAAACACGCTCATGATAGTTCTACAAACGGCTTAATGGCGTACTATAAACAAAACCGTACGCAGTAAAAAATTCGCTTACGCAAGTAAGTAAACCGAGTACCTTTGAACGGGTAGCGCTGGAGTGCTTAGGGTCTGTATTTTTGTGAGAGGAGATACAGGGCCCCTAAGGCTCATTTAATAAGCGCAATGATAAACAATAATAATAAATCATCGATACAGAACAATTCAGCAGGCTTTTATTTAAATACAGCTATAAAAGCCATCTAATCTAGCAATAAATAGGCATACCCGCGCATTTACAAAATGTACTGGGTATCATAACGTAGAGAGTAACTATGCTTAATCCTTTTGATATTATAATTTTTGGGGGCGGTGGTGATCTTGCGTTACGCAAATTGCTACCTGCAATGTACAGAGCATATCAAGAAGGTAACTTACCTGAAGGCTCACGTATCCTACCAACAGTGCGCGAAGAATCGAAACGTGCTGAATACATAGAAACAGCGCATAAAGCATTACAAGAATTTTTAAGCAAAGGTGAGTTTAACGCTAAAGATTGGAAAGCGTTTTCTACTTTTTTAGTGCCAGTGGTAAGTAATGTTACAGAAGCAGACGACAACTGGGATGTGCTAAAAGGCATTTTAGATGAGCACGAAAGCACTAAGTCTCGCGTGTTTTACTTATCGCTTCCGCCTGCTGTTTACGGCACATGTTGTGAAATATTATCGACTAAAGGTTTAATTACACCTACATCACGCGTTGTTGTTGAAAAGCCAATTGGTTATTGCGGTGATTCTGCTGAAGCAATTAATGGAAAAATTGCAGAGTTTTTTAATGAAGAACAAATTTTCCGTATTGACCATTACTTAGGTAAAGAAACAGTACAAAACTTAATGGCGCTGCGTTTTTCAAACTCATTGTTTGAAAATATGTGGGATGCTAAATCTATTGATAATATTCAAATTAGCTTGTCAGAAACGGTTGGTCTCGAAAGCCGCGCTGGTTTTTATGATAAAGCCGGTGCACTTCGTGACATGGTTCAAAACCACTTATTACAACTACTTTGCTTAGTTGCAATGGAGTCGCCTAATAAGCTTAACGCTAACAGCATTCGTAACGAAAAACTAAAAGTATTAGAAGCACTTCGCCCGCTTGTAGATGGTGATGTTGATGAAAATATTGTTCGTGGTCAATACGTACCAGGTGACTTAAACGGTAAAATTGTACCGGGTTACTTAGAAGAGCTAAATGAAGGTTCTAGTAAAACAGAAACGTTTGTAGCTATTCGCGCGCATATTGATAACTGGCGCTGGGCAGGTGTTCCATTTTACCTTCGTACGGGTAAACGTATGGCTAAGCGCTGTGCAGAAATTGTGGTTGAATACAAAAAAGTATCTCACAATATCTACGAAGATAACGTGGGTAATATCGAGCCAAATCGTCTTGTTATTCGTTTGCAGCCAGAGGAAACAATTCAACTAACGCTTATGTCTAAGCGCCTTGATAATCTTCAAATGCAACTTGAGCCAGTAACAATGAATATTGAGCTTTCACAAGCTTACAGCAATGGTTTCCACTCAGATGCGTACAAGCGTTTAATGCTTGATGCCGCTGCTGATAACCCGTCGTTATTTATTCACCGTGATGAAGTTCGTCAAGCGTGGAAGTGGATTGATCCAATAATCGACCGTTGGCAAGACAAAGGCAAGCCTGCGCTTTACCGTGCTGGTAGCTGGGGACCTGATGATGCTGATGAATTATTGGCAGAAAACAATCATGTATGGTTTAACACAGGCGATAAGGTATAAGCATGGCAACACTAGTTGAAAAGTTTTTTGATGATAAAGACGCGTTAACAGCTGAGCTTTCTGCAACGCTTGAGCAATCATTACGTGATGGCATTAAAAACGATGGCCGTGCTGTATTAATGGTGTCGGGCGGCTCGTCTCCTGCGCCCGCTTATAAGCATTTATCAACGCTTGATTTAGATTGGCAACATGTTGATGTTGCTATGGTTGATGAGCGTTGGGTAGACCCAAGCCATGAAAAAAGTAATGAAGCATTTATTAAAAGTACTTTATTACAAAATCATGGTAGTGTTGCCAACTTTATTACTATGAAGAACGCTGCAGCAACGGCTCAACAGGGCGCACAAGAGTGTGAAGCGGCTTATAGCGAGCTAAAAAGCCCATATGATGTAACTATTTTAGGTATGGGCCCAGATGGCCATACAGCGTCGTTATTCCCAAATGCAGACGGTTTAGAGCATGGTTTAACAACTGAGCAATCGGTATGTGCAATTAATGCGATACAAAGTGAAGTAACCGGTAGTATTACCGAGAGAATGACGCTTACGTTAAATGCCATTGCGCAATCTAAAGTGGTTAAGCTTTTAATTAGCGGTGAAGAAAAACTCGCTGTTTATAAGCAAGCAAAAGCGGGCGGCGATGTGAATGACATGCCACTACGCGCTGTGCTTAACCATCCAAGTATCAATATTGAAGTATATTGGGCACCTTAATTTAGATGCCAATTTAACTTTTAAAGGCCGCTTATATAAGCGGCCTTTTTTATTTGCTTAAATTTAAGCCTAAACACTGCAAAAAAATAGCTTTGAACTGTTAACCAATGTTAATGAATAACTTTGGTTTGTATTAAAATCAACCACGAAGTGTGTTGTTTTTGAACAAAATTTATGAGTTTGAGCTGTATGTTTTTTAACAACGTTCAGATTTAGTTAAATTTTATTTTTTCATGGTTGTTGTCATAAAAGTTTCCCTTCCTTTTTTAGCTCAAAAGCATTAGCCTAAAGGCATTAACAATGAAACATATAAATTAAAATAAACGGAGCAGTAACATGGCGGAGCAACAAGTACAGCCTTTACACAACGAAAAACATGCCAACACTAAAATTCAAAACGGCATCAATGTAGAATTCATGAAAACTCAACACTTAGTGCCAGTAGTTGCACATGAGTTTGCACGTGTAGCAAACGAGTTTCCAATGTCATTCGTTAAAAATAACGAAACCGGCACTTTTCAAGCAGTTGCTATGTTTGGCTTAGAGCCAGGCGAAAACCTTTTTGTAGAAGATGGTAAATGGACTGCAGCATTTGCACCTATGGCATCTACTCGTTACCCACTTGGTTTAGTTAAACACCCAGATCAAGATCAATACGGTATCGTAATTGACGAAGCAAGTGCGCTTGTTGGTGAAGACGAAGGTAACGCATTATTTGAAAACGGCGAAGAAACAGATTACCTAAAACGTCGTAAAGAAGCGCTAGTATCATTTATTGAGTTTTCTCAAGTAACTGAAGCGTTCACTAAATTCCTTGCTGATAAAGAGCTACTAATTGCGCAAACGCTAACAGTAGACATTAAAGGCGAGAAAAAAGACATCAACGGTATTTACCTTATCGATGAGAAAAAACTAAACGAGTTAAGCGATGCTGATTTCTTAGAGCTTCGTAAACGTGGTTACTTAGCACCAATTTACTCGTTCTTAACGTCTACTCACCAAGTAGCACGTTTAGCGCGTTTAAAAGCTAAACAAGCTTAATTACAAACACGTAAAATTTTAAAAAGCGCCTTAAGGCGCTTTTTTTATGCCATTAAACTCACTTTAGTTGAAATTAAGTCCGTAACCATTCACATTAGTTTATAACTTCCCCATAAAAGAACTCATTATGAAAACACCATTATTAGCCATTTTTGCGAGCAGCCTTGTTGCTTTAAGCAATAGTGCATTAGCTGCAGAGACTCCTTTTGCCATTGCGATTCATGGTGGGGCAGGGACAATTGAAAAAGCACGATTTACACCCGCTCAAGAAAAAGAGTATCGTGCAAAATTAACGCAAGCAGTAGAGACAGGTTATAAAGTATTACACCAAGGCGGCGAAAGCTTAGATGCGGTAATTGCAGCAATTGCAGTATTAGAGCAATCCCCTTATTTTAATGCAGGGCGTGGAGCGGTATACACCTACGATGGCGGGCATGAGCTTGATGCATCCATAATGGATGGTCGAAACCGTGAAGCAGGCGCAGTTGCGGGTGTAAAGCATATTGAGAGCCCAATTAACTTAGCACGTTTGGTAATGGATAACTCTGTACATGTAATGCTTAGTGGGCAAGGCGCTGAAGAGTTTGCTAAAGAGCAAGGTGTTGAGCTTGTCGAAAATAACTTATTTGATACCGAGCCTCGCTACAAAGCGCTTTTAAAAGCAAAACAAAAATTAGATAAAGCCAAAGCAACCAGTAAAGAGTACCAAGCCGCGCACAAAGCATTACCTAACTCTTACAAAATGGGCACGGTTGGCGCAGTGGCGCTTGATAAAAATGGTAATTTAGCGGCAGGTACATCAACAGGTGGTATGACCGCAAAACGTTATGGTCGTGTGGGGGATGCGCCGGTAATTGGGGCCGGAACATTTGCTGAAAATGAATCGTGCGCGGTATCGGCAACAGGGCATGGTGAATATTTTATTCGCTATAACGTAGCAAGCGATATATGTGCGCGAGTTAAGTACCAAGGTAAAACCATTGCTGAGGCAGGGGATGAAGTTATACACGGCGTGCTTAAGCCTATTGGTGGCACTGGCGGCGTAATTATTATTGATACAAAGGGTAATATTAGCTTACCGTTTAATACCTCTGGCATGTATCGAGCAAGTAAATCGAATACGCAAGCGACCTACGTGGGCATTTTTAGTGACGAATAAGCCAACGTCATTTAATTTATTCAATGTAGTTAGCCCTGAAAATAATTGTTTAAAATAAATTTATTATTCACAGTTTAGTTCAATAGCAGCGTTTATATAACAAACAACCCCGCGTTATGCATTTTGTAGGATTAACCCCAGCCGTTTAATTTGATACAATTACGGCTCTTTAACTAATTTTATAAGGTATGCGGGTGGTAAACCTAGGTCAGTTGTTTGGCGAGCTAAAAACGTGCTTAAAAAAAGATCAATTCATTTTCAAAAAACGCTTACATGGCGTAAAAAAAATAACCGATGAAAACAAGCATGCCAACGCGCTTGAAAAAATAGCGGCTG